>JBKCGY010000184.1:0-2991 GCA_046303015.1 Bacteroidota bacterium
CCCTCAATAAATTTACTCTTCATTTTATCCAGGGTATTGCGATCTTTTTTACCCATCGCTTTACGTAGTACATCCGCGTCGCCTTTACTAAAACCTGCCAGTTTTTGAGCCAGCAACATCACCTGCTCTTGATATACGGTAATACCATAGGTTTCTTGGAGATATTCTTCCATTTCGGGCAGATCATATTCGATCGCTTCCTTGCCGTGTTTTCTATTGATGAAATTGGGGATATAGGCAAGGGGGCCCGGACGATAAAGCGCGTTCATCGCAATGAGGTCGGCAAACTGATCGGGTTTTAAATCTTTCAGATATTTCTGCATGCCCACACTTTCAAACTGAAAAGTGCCGATGGTATCGCCGCGTTGATACAATTCAAATGTTTTGGCATCATCCAGTGGGATCTCATCAATATTGATCTCAATGCCATGATTCAGTTTGATCAAGGCTAGGGCATTCTTAATGATGGTCAGTGTTTTCAGACCGAGAAAGTCCATCTTGATTACCCCCGCATCTTCAATAATATTTCCTTCGATCTGCGTGACCCATAATTCAGAGTCTTTGGATTTGCAGACCGGAATCAGTTCAGTCAGATCTTTAGGTGCGATGATGATACCGGCGGCATGCAGACCCGTATTACGAACGGAACCCTCCAGGATCTCGGCCTCATGTAAAACGGTTGATGCCAGTGATTCGCTATTGTACACCTCTCTGATTTTTTTCACCAGTTCAATATCGTCACCCTGCAGGGTTTCTTTTTCTTCCAGGCTGCCATCTCCTTTGAGAGGCGCATGTAAAACTCTTTTCAGGCTGATACCCGGTTTTTCCGGTATCAGTTTGGCGAGGGCATTGCTTTCGGGCAGTGGGAGGTCCATGACGCGGGCCACATCTTTGATACTCATTTTAGCCGCCATGGTACCGTAGGTAATGATTTGAGCTACCTGATTTTTACCGTATTTATCTACCACATAGTCGATCACTTTCTGCCGACCTTCATCATCAAAGTCGGTATCGATATCCGGCATCGACTTACGATCGGGATTGAGGAAACGTTCGAACAGTAAATTGTATTTGATTGGGTCGATATTGGTAATGCCGATGGTATAGGCCACGACACTGCCGGCAGCCGATCCACGACCCGGACCCACAAACACGCCCAGTTCTCTTCCTGCTTTGATAAAATCACTTACAATCAGAAAGTATCCTGCAAAGCCCATCGTTTTGATGGTGAATAATTCAAAGTCAATCCGCTCCCTGATCTCTTCAGTGATTTCACTGTATCTGGCTTTGGCTCCTTCGTAAGTGATATGCTTCAGATATTCCCACTGATTCAGATTGCTATCGTCATGAATCTGAAAATTTTTGGGGATCGGGAAGGCAGGCAGTAAAATATCTTTTTTGAGGTTCAAGACTTTTACCTTGTCTACGATCTCATTGGTATTATCAATCGCCTGAGGAAGATCATCAAAAGTTTTTTGCATCTCCGCCGTGGTCTTGAAATAGAACTCATCATTTGGGAATGCAAATCTTTTATTCCTGATGCTAACATCATCGTCATTGAATGCTCTGACGGCAGGGGTAGCTAATTTTTCTCCCGTATTGATACAGAGTAAAATATCGTGAGCATTAAAATCGGTTTGGTCTACATAGTGAGAGTCGTTACTCGCGATGACCTTCACATTATGTTTTTGGGCAAAACGCAAAAGCACTTCATTCACTTTGTTCTGTTCTGCCATGCCATGTCGTTGCAATTCCACGTAGTAATCATCCTGAAAAATATTCAGCCACCATTTGAATTCATTCTCGGCTTCTTCTTCTCCCTTTTGTAGCAACATTTGAGGCACCATCGCACCCAGGCAACAGGTAGTGGCGATCAATCCTTCATGATATTTATGAATGAGTTCTTTGTCAATACGTGGATACTTACTGTACATCCCTTCGATATATCCCAGTGAAGTAAGCTTGACCAGATTTTGATAACCAATTTCATCTTTTGCAAGCAAAACCTGATGATAGCGGGGGTCTTTTTCTTCTTTGCTGAATGTTTTTCTGTGGCGGTTTTCGGTGATGTAAAATTCGCAGCCGATGATGGGCTTTACTTTTAAGCTCCCATCTTCATTTTTATGTTTATTGGCCTGTGCCACAAACTGAAAAACGCCAAACATATTGCCGTGGTCTGTTATGGCCAGTCCGGGCATATTGTCTTTAACCGCTTTTTTATAGAGTGCATCAATGCTGGCGGCACCATCCAGCAAGGAATATTGGGTATGTACGTGTAAGTGGGAAAACTGACTCATGATCTAATCCTTAGAGAAACTTCAAATTTCGGAAGATGTTTCCTCTTTTGCGAATAAAATAATTCACATACAAGAAGCTGTCGGGTTGTCCGTCCGCCCGTTACTCCTTTAAGTGCCGGGCGACTATTGTCATGTTGTCGTGGTTATCTTTGTTTGCCATTCGTCTGAACTGTGATTAAACTGATTGAATGATTTTCTATTAACATATCGCCCTGACGGGGCGGTTTTTTTTACAAAGACAACAATGATAACTATGATAACAATGACAACTTAATTGGTTTAGGCGGAATATCCGTCACCCCATGCAGGGTGAGGCTATCAATGCGGGGTGAGGCTCTCGAACCCCGCCATATACGTTGGCTTCGACAGGCTCAGCCACCGGTCTTCGAGTACCTCAGCCACCGAGCCGACATCACCCGCAGGGTCGATACCCTTATACCCCGAGACTCTGACAACTTCTAATTATCCCCTATCTTCGATACTTAAACAACCTTGATTTCTTCAAAACACACTGTATATGAAACAGATTATTGTTTCTACTTTTTTGATTTCTCTTTTCTTTTTTGGCTGTAAGAAAAACGATGCTCCTTCTACTGAAATACCTGTTGGAAGAGTAAAGACCACCATTACGGGTATTGTTACCAATGAAGCCGGTCAGTTTTTGCAGGGTGCAAGTGTATCCATAGAAGGTAAG
>JBKCGY010000185.1:0-5042 GCA_046303015.1 Bacteroidota bacterium
GGTGTAGAATCAATTAACAAATTCCCTTTTGGAGTAACCATTAACCATGCCCATCCGCTCCCAAATCTAGAAAGCGCAACATCTGAAAAAATCTTTTGTATATTCTCTATACTTCCGAAAGTTTGAAGCAAATCTTTTTTCAATTGCCCTTCTTTCAGTAGGGAACCTCCCGGCTTCATACATTTCCAGAAAAGTTCATGGTTATAATGTCCTCCCCCTTGATTTCTGATGGCAACAGGATATTGTGATACGTTTGACAATATATGCTCTAATCCGGAAGAAATATCTATCTGTGATTGTACGACTGCATTATTTAGGTTATTGCAATATCCGGCAGCATGTTTGGAATAATGGATCTCCATAGTCCTCCCATCAATGACGGGCTCAAGAGCATTGTAATCATAACGAAGAGGAGTTTGAGTAAAAAGTTCATTGCCGTATAAAGACCCTGAAATAGCCTGAAGCGGTCGAGTAAGCATTAACCCTGCCGCGGAAAGCGAAAGTGTTTGGATCATTGATTTTCTTGTGATAGGCATAAACTTCATCTATTCATATTCATGGATTGATTTGTCAAGAGTATGCAATTCTATCTCAACAAATACATTTTACCGTAGCCATTTGTAAAGTATTTGTCTGTATTATTATTGGGATCTTCATACTTATCCAGTTTTTTCCCATTTAAATTGGTTATTACTCTATACAAATAAACTCCATTCGCCAATTGATTACCATATTGATCTGTTCCATCCCACTTATATTCTGTGATATTTCTTCCGATACGCAAAGTGCCCAGTTCATTTTTAGTAATCTCTCTTACCACTTTACCGCTGATGGTCATGATCTGTATTCTGATATTTTGAGGAACATCCGAACCGGTCAGTGTAAATACAAAAGCCGTAGAGGTGGTAAATGGATTGGGATAATTAAACATATTTGAGATCATTGGTTTATTAATGACCGTAAAGCTGATTCTATATGTTTTAAATAATTTATCCTGTTCATTCGTGCCTCTTTTGGCTCCGATACTTAATTCATATTCTCCATCCAGTAAAAGATTCGGCAGCAGGTTGATCAACAACTCATTTACACCAGAATTGATAGCTGAAGCCGTATATCTTGCTGACTCACTACCCAACTGATAATAACGTACAGATTGATCCGGGAATCGGATACTTAAAATGATAGAATCCTGATTAAGAATGGGAAGAAACTTGTTATTATCATTAATTTTAATTGCAATATTGGGCTTGGCCGAGACAATATCTCTGTTGAGAATATGTATTCCGTCAAATGTAACATCAAGCCAGGGGGCTTCTTCGTCTTTTCTGATAAATATATTTTTATAGACAAAGTTGTTGAAAAGATATTTTTCTGGCTGATCATCATCCGGATTAACCATAAGATATAAGCTATAGGAACCTTGAAGAAGTCTTGTATCTAATTGATGACGAATGAGGATGGTATCTCCAGAGATCAAAGGTCTTTTTCTGGGTAATGGGATCTCTTGTGATGTAAAATTATTGGTTACAACCAATTTTAACTTTAAGCTATCAAAGGCATATTCACTGATATTCTTGAAAGCAATTGCAAAATCAAGATCTTGCCCTGAATCGGTTGTGTCTTGACATATAAATTTGATATTCGGCGCCAATGCTCCTTCAGGCACCTGATCACCTGTAAGTCTCCAATAATCTAATTGAAAAGGCGTAAGATTGGTTGAATCCTGTGCATATAGCTTCATTTTAAGATAAGGATATTGTTTGGCATCAATGAAATTGATCAGGGTATCTTTAGATTCCAAAATGGAGGCCAGCATCGCTTCAGATCCATCATTTCTTTTCCCAATAAGTTCAAAATGGGCGGAATCTTTTGTTGATTTCCCATCCGGATATCCTCCTTCCCAATAAAATGTATTCCATTTATTCATAGGCCCCATCCATGGCGATTCCATTGCACCATTACTAAGTTGAGCAGGAACATCCACTACCACATCTATAAAATCATCAACCTTTTCTCCCACAAATTGCCTGATGAATTCCGAGCTGCCCTTTTTGTATATGAAAACAAATGGAATATTTCTTGTAAAGCTATCTATCTGACTAAATCCATTTTTCTTTAAGGTATGATAAATACTCTTCCCAGAACCATAAACCAAGGTATCTTGCATCCAGTCACCTATAAAAGAATTATTAATGGCTGCAAAGGAGGTGGCACCTACGGATTGGTTTGAGATTAAAATAATGGCACTGTCTGGCACAATATTTTCTAAAAAAATCCTGGCATTATTTCTAAAATTTCTATCGCGAAAAGGATACTCAAAGAATTTTCTTCTGGGATTAGGGCAAACCGAATTAAAGCTACCATATAAACCTGTACCACCGCTCATTACGTTCTCCCAAGGAATCAATGATTTTGGGCTAAAAACATATATAGAAAAAGTATTAAAATCACATCGCCAGGCATCTACTCTGTCAAGATCAAGAGAAACATCATTGGTCTGAGAATTGAAAAAGGGGAACAACCCATTTCTGACTCTTAGCTTTCTGTTTACTTTATTAAATTCCAGATTTCGACTTACAGAATCTACCTTGATGTCTGTAAAGCTATTGTTTTTATATTGAAAATAATGAGATTGGTTATACCCATTCTCCAGATCTGACCTGTATATAAAACTATGATAATTCCATTTTAAATTTACATCATCTGTAAGCACCCCTACGCGCCAATAATAAACACGGTTATTTATCAAGTTATTAATACCTAAAAATTCAATAAGTCCACCCGATGAAACAACCTTTTTCTCCAATAATAAACCCGAATTAAACCGCATCGTAGTGTCTATCTGAAAAATATATTCGCGATCCTTACTAAAAGGATTAGCGGTAGAGGCATAGAACTTTATATCTGATTTATTTACTATAGAATAATTGTAGGGGAAAACAGGTCGAATCTCATCTTCATATATGAAATATTCTTTGATGGACGAATTATTTGATTCACACCCTTCAACAATCAGATTATCCGGATCTAGCGTGACTTTTATTTTATTTAACCCCTTATCCGTTGATGGATCCAATCTTAATTGAAATTCGAGGGAATCAGCAAAAGGAACATAGCGTATATTCTTATTAAAGATCGTATCAATTGAATTATCCGGCTTTATTCTTTCCACACGAACAAATAAAGAATCGGAAGTTACTTTTCCGATATTAAATATTTTGACTTTAACCTTATAATTATTTTCAGCAATAGAAATAAATTCAGGATCAACTTTGACATTGTTTGCTTCTATCGCGTAATCAGGTTTTTCATAATAATACATCACCAGTGCCGGATCTCCATGTAAAGTGATCTCCTCTGCATGTAATCTTACAAAAAAATCATTCAGGGTATAACGGGATATTAGTGTATCAATTACATTAGACATGATTGTACCCAATGACTTGCCATAAGATTTTTGAGTCAGCTCATGATAAAAGGCTTCCGTATATAAATTTAAATAATTTACGACCCCCAAATGTGTACTGGCAATGAAAGCGATACCCCCTTTTAAAGGGGCTGATACAATGTATTTTTCAGACAATACATAATTGCCGCTGATTCGAAGCGAGTCAAATAAAAATATATTTCCAGCATTACATCCATTTACCAAAAACACAGGATATTTCCCGGAAAAAGGATAGTTTTCAGGATTATCCAAATTAAATTCGAGGGTCCCGGCAGATGAGTGTCCAAAATAGGTCATCAATGAAAAGCCATTTGTAAACAATTGGGTTACCTGTTCACCGGCTAAAACCTGAATATTCGTGAGTGAAGATTTCTGAAGGGTATACACATTGGCTCCAAGCAAAGTATCTTCTGCAAGTTTCTCGTACTGATTCAAATAATACATGATCTGCTCGCCCAGAAAATCATTAGCTCCTCCGATATGCATGAGTTGTTTTTTCCACAACTCGTCATTTATGTTACAGGATATATTCGCTTGCTTATCTTCATAGAGCTTAAGTTTGTCAAGATAATCTTTTACCTCTGTAGCGCTTACTACATTCAACCTTCCGATATGTGTCAAAGGAATAATACTTCCCTCATCGGCAGCGAGGATCACATCAGAACTGGGAACACCAAATGTGGGTACAAGATTCAAAAAATTTACAGCCCTCCTATTTTCATTGGCCCTTACCAGATGGGGGCTTACGCCTTTGCCTATCAACAAACAATATTGATCTTTATCGGGAAAGTTAGTACGCGCATAACGTAAAAAATTACGTATCGATAGAGGGTTATTTTTAATACCCCAACCAAATTGATCAATCAACTGATTAATATCTGCAACAACCACATCATAATTCCCACCTGCAGCACTTGAACGATATTGTGCATAGGCCTCAACCTGATTCACGCCATTACCATCGACATAGATAAGCGGATTGGAGATAATCAGATAATTTCCCTGATTGGCAGGAATCCGATAATCAATGAAATTTCGAACCGTAATCTCACCTACATTTCTTATCTGCGAAGCCACTACAGAAGATAAGATAAGTTGACGTTTTACGGACGAAGGTGGAAGTACTACATGAATAATATTATTAATGATAGAGGTGGTAATACGTAAACCATTCGTAACATCATATAATATGGGTGCAATACCGGCGGAATTTACATTACGAATCTCCAGTCTGTTTCCTGTTTCCGATGCAGGGATCTCAAATTCAAAATTAGATTGTCCGCCAAAATTAAATTGACGAGGATACTGTAATTCACAGAAGCCGACCGCCATCTGATCGCCGGAAATCGTTGATAGATTTCTATATGTGATCATTGACGTATCACCGGATAGCATGCCGAGTGGCACTGGCAGGTAGGAACTCAAATTCACAGAGCTGTAATAATTCATCTCCCGTTCATCAACCAGATTGTTGTTAATAGTCACACGAATATTTCTTGTGTTCAATCTGCGACCTGCGGCAGCATATCTGAAACCAGCCTCAACGGGTGCATTCACTGCAACAAATAAATTATTTTGTAGAGGAGACAACAAC
>JBKCGY010000186.1:0-5749 GCA_046303015.1 Bacteroidota bacterium
AAGATCAAGGGCAAGCGGCATATAATGTTCCGTTTCGTTAGTTGCATAACCAAACATCATCCCCTGATCACCGGCACCCTGTTCTTCTTTTTTCTTTCTATCAACGCCTTGGTTAATATCGGCACTTTGCTCATGGATAGCTGAGAGCACACCGCATGAATTCGCCTCAAACATATATTCACTCTTGGTATATCCAATTTTCTGGATTACCCCTCTAGCAATAGATTGTACATCTAAGTAAGCCTTTGATTTTACTTCACCGGCCAGTACAACCTGTCCGGTTGTAACCAACGTTTCGCAAGCCACTTTAGATTGCGGATCAAAAGCAAGAAAATTATCAATCAACGCATCAGATATCTGATCGGCTACTTTATCGGGATGTCCTTCGGAAACACTCTCGGAAGTAAATAAGTATGGCATATTTGATTTTTTTACAGCGGCAAAGGTATATTTTTAATTAATAATTATTAATTAATAATTAAGAATTTATACACCGACAACGGACAACTTTCAACTGATAACTTCTACGGCTTCGAATAATAGATAATTAGCCTCATTGGCTTTGTCGGATGAGATCCGCCTTTTAGCTTTACCCTACCGGCAGCAACAGCATTCAGTGGAGCGATACTAATATTATCTCCGGCAAATTCGGCAAAGTAAGGGGCCGCGATCTTCAGTACTCTGGTTTGGGTATTACCATTAATTACGTTTTGTACATAACGCGTTACATTATACCTGTATACGGTCAATTTACGGTTATTGACGGTAACGGCACCTGGCAACCCACCGCAATAAGATTGAGTAATAGAATTGAGGAAAAGATTTCTGTTAAAATCAAAAGAAACTCTATTAAAATAAAACGAACTGTCGTAAGGGATGGTTGACTGCCGACCGCTATTGTTGATGGAGAATAAATGGGTTACAGGCGGTGTTAGAATCGTACTCACATTGGCTCCATCCGCTTCTTCTGCAATGATCTCAGCACGATGAACAACGTATGGCTTTCCTTTCAGGGTATCGAGCCCTTTGATATTTAAATAAGCAGAAATACCGGGCGCTGTCATGATATGAATATGATCCACATCACTACTTAAAGAGGCCGGTATGGTGCGATGAATTTTATTGGCAAGTGCGGTCTTAGCGGAGAAGGTCTCAAAAGGGAAAAAAGCTACCGTAGTATCATCTCCACCTGTACGTTTTTTATAACGATAAAACAACTGAAGATTACTGGTGGTTACGTTTAAAGAATAATAATGCAAGGCACCCTTACCCGACAATGTAGAATCGGGCACAACCGCAAAGCCATTCAGAAAATCTCTGAAAGTCGTATCATTTTTAAAAGCACCGGTTATATTATTTTCATTCAGCAACTCAGTTCCCAACTGATTATTAAGGCGAATACGAAGCTGATTGAAAGTGGTGTCATTTTTATACTGTAACTTATAACCAAGTTTCAGTTGAGAGGGTGTAAAGCTAGCTTCTCCGAGTTTGCCTGCAAATGAAAAGGCAGGAGATTCATTGATCCTGTATTTTTTATTGGGTAAAAAGCCTGGATCAGCGACCCGAAAAACCTCTACTTTACTTAATGCATTTGTGTCTCCATAGGTTCCAGCATATGTGATAGCCAGCACGATGGAGTCAAGAGTGATGCTATCTTTAGACACAGGGAAAGAAAAAGGAAGGCTAGCCGGCAGCACCTGGAAATAAGCAGAGGCTGTTGTTTTGCCGAATAATTCATCATCTACGGCACCAATACATATTCCTTCATTTCTTTGAATAGAGGTAGTATCCAGATTGGCAGAATCAAGATTACTTTGACGGGTTTCGATATTCAGATATAGTGTATCTGTAATCAATTTGTCGGAGCCGGGAATCAGATCATTTCCTATAGTAGTTGTCTCCAGTTTATTACAACTGAAGATCAAAGGAAAAATCAAAATAGATAATGGCAATGTTTTTAGTGCCTGATACAATGATCTGCTCATGTATTATTTGGATGATAGGTCCTGATAAAGTTGAATATATTCGCTCAAATCACTTTCTGCTCTGAAGGGAATTACTTTTTTGCCTTTTACCTTAGCAAATTCTTCCGCCAGCTTTTTATCTGTTTTTTCTGCCCCGAAAGTGATTGCATCTGCATAAGCGGCCCCTCCTCTGAAAAGAGAAGTATTGTTGGTATCCTTATAAAAGGCCATATCTTTCTCTTTAATATTGGGATGTATATTGGCGAGTTTAAAGAAGCGCGCTCCTAATTTTTCTTTAAACGTATTTTCTCCGATTGTATAAATCAATTTACTATTACTGAAAACCGGTTCTTTTTTATAGGCCGTATTCAAATACATAGGGATCAGTCCGGTCATCCATCCACTGCAGTGAATAATATCAGGCGGCCATCCGAATTTTTTCACCGTCTCCAATGCACCTTTACAGAAGAAGATCGTTCTGAGGTCATTATCCTCAAACCACTTTTCACTTTCGTCATGAAAGACAAATTTGCGTTTGAAGAAATCTTCATTATCCAGAAAATAGACCTGCAAACGGGCATTTGGCAAAGAGGCTACTTTGATCTGGATGGGGTAGTCGTCATTTTCTATAGACACATTGATACCGCTGAGCCTAACTACTTCATGAAGCCGATGGCGTCTTTCGTTGATAACTCCAAATCTGGGCATAATGCAACGAACTTCAAATCCACTGTCATTCGCTTTAATTGCCAGCTGGTTAACAATGGATGCAAAATCAGTTTCTTCCAGGTAGGGAGAAATTTCGCTCGCTATAAATAAAATCCTTTTCTTTGTTGCTGACATTTCGGTGGCTGGTTAAACGATTCCTTTAATTCAGGGTGCAAAGGTAAAGAAAATTAAGGAAAAGGCTTTTAAGGGCCGAAACGACTGTCATCATAAATCATTTGAATGCAAATTTTTGTACGTGCTGCCGAGTTGCAGGAATATCTGGGAGAGCAAAAAAAATTAGGGAAAACTATTGGTTTTGTACCTACTATGGGGGCCTTACATGAGGGGCATCTTTCTTTAGTCAAAGCCTCTCGATCCGAAACAGATCTAACAGTTGGGAGTCTATTTGTGAATCCCACCCAGTTTAACAATCCTGAAGACTTTAGGCTCTACCCTACACAGCCTGAAAAAGACAGAGCCCTCCTTTCTGCGGCCGGTTGCGACGTCTTATTCATGCCCGAAACAAAGGAAATTTATCCCGAAGGAACAAAAGTTCTACACTCCTACCCTTTAGGGTATCTTGAAACGATCATGGAGGGCAAATTTCGTCCCGGACATTTTCAAGGAGTATGTCAGGTGGTTGACAGATTACTCAATATAGTAAATCCGGATATCCTTTTTTTAGGTCAAAAAGATTGGCAGCAATGTAAGGTCATCGAAAAATTGCTGGCACTAACCGGACGAAGCGAGACGATCAAGCTGGTAATATGCCCTACAATGCGGGAGCTGAACGGATTGGCGATGAGCAGCCGCAACCAGAGACTACATGAAGATGACAGAAAAAAAGCGAGCCTATTATATAACGTAATGATCGAGCTTAAAAAAGTATTCGGAAAAACATCTTTTGATCAAGAAAGAAAATCCATGATACAACATTTGGAAAATAATGGTTTTACAGTTGAATATCTGGAGCTCGTTGATAGTAATACGCTGGAAATCTTACATGAGTGGGACGATAAAAGAACAATAAGTGTCTGTATAGCAGCCTATCTGTCGAACGTTCGACTGATAGACAATATGATTTTACATACAGTTCATTGAATCCATATAAATTTGTGTCATGATGGAAATTGAAATGCTTAAGTCAAAGATTCACCGGGCTACCATAACCGAAGCGAATCTTCATTATGTAGGAAGCCTTACACTGGATGAAAATCTGATGAATGCTGCCGGCATTCTTGAGTTTGAGAAAATTCAGGTAGTAAATGTAAATAACGGCAACCGGTTAGAAACCTATGCCATTAAAGGAAAAGCAGGTAGTGGGGTTTGCTGCCTGAATGGTCCTGCTGCACGACAGGGCGCCGTGGGCGATATCGTGATTGTCATTTCTTATGCCCGATTGCCGTATGAGGAAGCTAAGAATTTCTCGCCAAAGATCGTCTTCCCCAAAGAAGGTAATCAACTATAAAAAATAGATATGCTCAGAAAAAGATTTTTGGCATTGGTCAAATTTCTGATCTTTTTAGGTCTGGGTATATTTATTGTTTGGTGGATGGCAAGGGGGATCGATGATAAAGGATGGGAACAAATCCGCCTTTCTTTACGCAAAGCCAGATTCATTTTGGTAGTTCCTGTTTTTGTACTGTTGGTTTTAAGTCATTTTTTCAGAGCACTTCGATGGAAGATGCTGATGGAACCACTGGGGTACAAGCCTTCTACATTTAATGTTTTCAATGCTGTGTTGGTAGGCTATATGGCTAATCTGGCTTTCCCCAGGCTGGGAGAAGTATTGAAATGCACCCTGCTTGCTAAATATGAAAAAACAGGGCCGGACAAATTAGTAGGTACGATCGTTGCGGAGCGGGCCGTTGATCTGGTGAGTCTATTCATTGTATTTTTTCTTACCATCATCCTGCAAGTGGATATCGTAGGTCATTATGCATTTGAATTATGGGAACAGATCAGTCGCAAGGCAACCGGCTCCATCCCGCTTATGATATCCATTATCGTTTTATTAACCATCGCTATCTGGTTATTGATTCGATGGATTAAAAGACATCCCGAAAATATTGTACTTCAAAAAATAGGGGGCTTTATCAGCGGCATCTGGCAAGGACTGATCAGTATCCGTTACGTGAAGAACAAAGGATTATTTATTTTACATTCAGTAATGATCTGGATATTATACTATATGGGGACACGCATTGGATTTTATGCTATGTCGGAAGTAGAGCATCTGGGATACAAAGAAGCTTTATCAGTGTTATCCTTTGGAAGTGTGGGAATGATTGTAACACAAGGTGGAATTGGGGCTTACCAATATGCGGTTCAGGAGACACTACAATTATATCAGATAGATAAAGTGATCGGCTTTACTTATGGATGGGTTTTATGGATGGCACAAACCATTGTCATTCTTATAGGAGGGCTATTCAGCTTTATCGTGCTTCCTTTATACAACAGAAATAAATAATCATGCATCTTCAACATTCATCACAGGATAAAATATTGACCATTGAGCACTTGTCTCATATCATCTTCCAATGGAAATTTTTTAAAAAGAAGATCGTCTTTACCAATGGGTGTTTTGATTTGCTTCATGCCGGACATATTCATTCTTTGAATGCCGCTGCAGCTTTAGGCGACAAATTGATTGTAGGCTTAAACAGCGATGCTTCCGTTAAGCGCCTAAAAGGAGAAAATCGGCCGTTACAAACAGAACAAAACCGAGCCCTGATACTCGCCTCATTATCTATGGTTGATGCGGTTGTGATCTTTGATGAAGACACACCGCTTGAAATTATCAAAAATATCATGCCGGATGTACTGGCCAAAGGAGGCGATTACACACCGGAAACAATTGTTGGTGCAAAAGAAGTGATAGCCAATGGCGGCAAGGTGGAGATCATCCCGCTTATACCCGGACTCTCTACGACAAATCTTGAAAAGATGATTATTAATTTATAATATACGACGCAACTTCCTCTGCGAGAGACGTTGCGGTTTAAAGCTCCGGAAACACGTCTCCTTCGATAGAAGGATAGAACCAATTGAACTTTTTATATAGAGAAACTACA
>JBKCGY010000187.1:0-3294 GCA_046303015.1 Bacteroidota bacterium
CATCGAAGACAACACGGAGATTAGAGAAAACACAAGCGAGATTCTGGAAATTGCAGGCTACAAGGTTTTTGCTGCTGAAAACGGAAAAAAGGGGTTGGAGGCCGCGCTGGAAAACACCCCTGATCTTATTATATGTGATATCATGATGCCGGTACTTGACGGATACGGTGTGTTGCATGTGCTGCAAAAAAATGAAACACTGCAAAATGTTCCCTTCATCTTTTTAAGTGCTAAAAGCGAAAGAGCCGACCTGAGAAAAGGAATGGAAATGGGTGCAGACGACTATATCACCAAGCCGTATACGGAAACAGAATTATTAAGTGCCATTGAAAGTCGATTGAAGAAATCGGAAATGATGCAAAAAGAGCTGGCACCCGGTCTGGAAGGGTGGGGGCAGATCATGAATACTATTACCGGCAAAGATCCTCTGCTCTCTTTAAAAGAAGATCGGAATGTAAATAAATACAAAAAGAAACAGGTGATCTATTCCGAAGGAAACCACCCCTCTCGTCTTTTCTATATTTTAAAAGGGAAAGTAAAAACCTTTAAAAGTAATGAGGATGGAAAAGAATTGACAATAGGGCTGTATAACGAAGGAGACTTTATCGGTTATCTTCCGCTTATAGAAAATGAAACCTATAAAGAAACCGCCGAAGCGCTGGAAGAAACTGAACTGGCCGTGATTCCTCGCACAGATTTTGAAGAGCTATTGAACAGCAATAAAGAGGTTACTAAAAAAATGATTCGATTGCTTGCCAAGAATATTATCGAGAAAGAAAATCAATTACTCGGATTAGCTTATAACAGCTTAAGAAAAAGAGTAGCTGAAGCATTGATGACCCTGATGAAAAAATATAAAAGCCCCGATAAAGAAACTTTCTCCATTCATATCTCCAGAGAAGACCTGGCTAATATTGCAGCAACGGCTACGGAAAGTTTAATACGTACACTGAGTGACTTCAGATCAGAAAAACTGATCGATATTACAAATGGAGATATTGTTATCCTGAATGAGAAAAAATTGCGGGATATGTTGAATTAAACATACATTTGTCGCGTATTGGTTTCCACAAAGGAATTAAAAGGGAAGTCCGGTGTAAATCCGGCGCTATCCCCGTAGCTGTAAACCCGATGCTTTCGCAGCTTTTCAATTACTGCATCCACTGTTCTAAAGAGAATGGGAAGGACATTGAAAAGTCGGGCAAGCCAGAAGACCTGCCAGTACAGAACCATTATTTTGCTTTCGGGTGAAAGGCAGGAAATGTCAGGCTTCTCTCCTTCAATGGAACAGATTCTTTTACATTTCTCTTTTTTCGAAAGCAGTCGCTTTAACCCTTTTCTAAATGAAAAAGATAATGTTAATAGTGGCTGCTCTGACAATCAGCAGTTACGCATGGGCACAGCAAGACAGTGCCGTCAAATCTCTGGATGAAGTTATCATCACCGCCAACCGCATCGAACAAAAGCAATCCCAGACCGGAAAGGTGATTACAGTCATTGGGAAAGAAACCCTCAACAGAAGTCAAGGTAAAACACTGGTACAATTACTCAATGAGCAGGCGGGCCTAACCGTAAATGGCGCACTCAACAATCCAGGCACGGTACAAACGGTGTATATGCGCGGAGCCAATAGCGGAAGAGCATTGATATTAATTGATGGCGTGCCGGTCAATGATCCCTCGCAGATTAATAATGAATTTGATCTGAACCTGATACAACTGAACGAAGTAGAAAGAATAGAAATTGCCAGAGGCGCACAATCTACACTCTACGGAAGCGATGCAGTAACGGGTGTAATCAATATTATTACCACTAAAACGAATATTCAAAAACCCATAAATCTAAAAGCAGGTTTGACAGGTGGAAACCTCGGAATGCTTCGCACCAACTTGCAATTGTTTGGAAAACTCAATAAGCTGGAATATCAATTGAAAGGAGCACAATTCCAAAGTACTGGTTTCTCAACCGCTGCCGATGAAAAAAATACAGGAGATTTTGATCGAGATGGATTTAATGGAAAAACCATAAGCGCTGCATTGAAGTATCATATCTCTCCGCAGCTCTCTCTGCGCGGCTTCGTTCAGAACAACAATTATAAAACAGATGTCGATAATGGCGCTTTTATTGATGATAAAGACTTTACCCAAAAAAGTAAAAACCTGAACACGAGCATTGGATTTAACTGGCGAAGCAAATGGGTTAATCTCACATCTAACTTTATGTATACACAAACAGAAAGAAGTTTTCTGGATGATAGTAGCAGTGTAGGGGGATTTGCCAAGTTTGCAAGTGATAACTATTATAGTCAAAGTCGTTTCGGAGAAATCTTTGCCTCGTTTCAAATCCATCCTCAAATAGTATTACTGACCGGATATGATATGCGTATTTCGTCTTTTAACAACCAATACCTTTCCATCAGTTCATTCGGACCCTTTAACAGCGAGTTTAAAGACACTTTTATTCGTCATGAATCTTTATATGGATCACTTATTTTCAATGCTGCCGACAAACAACTCAATGTGGAATTAGGCGGGAGAATTAATGTTAACAGCAAGTATGGAAGCAATTATACTTACACCTTAAACCCTTCTTACAATATCACTAAAAAAATTCAGTTATTCGGAAGTATTGCTACCGGATTTAAAGTTCCCAGTCTCTATCAGCTCTATGCCGGATTCGCCGGAAACGATGAACTGAAACCAGAAGAGAGTATAAATTATGAAGGAGGGGTTAGTTATAGAGGAAAGCATAATCGGCAACGACTTGTTTTCTTTCATAGAAAGGTAAACAGAGGAATTGATTTTGACTATATGAATTTTACATATTATAATATTCCCAATCAAAAAGCAAACGGATTAGAATATGAAATCACGTTACAGCCCTTTAAAAATTTCGATATCAACGCAAATGCAACATGGATCGGTGGACAAGAATTTGTGCAAAGCAGACTCACAACGAAAGACAGCAGTTATTCATATTTGCTGAAACGACCTGAATTTCAATCTCAAATTCAAATAGGATATCATTTCTGTAAAAAAGGGTATATTTCATTAGGGGGAAGATATGTAAGCGGTCGTTACGACGTTGGCGGTTATCAGATGCCGGATGTATGGCTGAATGATTATTTTATTACCAATGCTTATATCTCATACAACAGAAAATACGGAAAACTTTTCATAGATGTTCAGAATCTGACCAATACCGTATTTAATGATATCAGAGGATTTAACAGTATTCCTCGTATGATACAGGCAGGAATGCAGATTGAATGGTAATAATATAACGGTATATACT
>JBKCGY010000188.1:0-2174 GCA_046303015.1 Bacteroidota bacterium
TATCAGCATGATGCAGGCAATGTTCCTTCGATGATTGATATGTTGTCGAATCATTATGATTATGTGGTGTTGGGGTTACATAGATACAGTCGCCGGCCTGCGAATAATTTCGGCATTGGCATCGGGGCCATGCGATTGATACAGGCTTTATCTTCATTACCACAGAGCATATTGCTGGCATTCGGAAATCCTTATGTGTTAGGTAATTTTTGTGAAGCTAAAAATGTCGTTGCTTGTTATGAAGATAATGCTATCATACAATCCGTTGTGTTGGAAATATTGACCGGTAAATTAAATCCGACGGGAAAATTACCTGTTACGGTTTGTAACAATCTGCCTGCTGGAACGGGATTAAGTTATGCTAACGCGGAAGATAAATTGCTTCCGCGAGCTTCATCTGTTGAGTATAATTTTTCTGTTATCGACTCAATTGTACAGGATGCGATTGTAAAGAAAGCAATGCCCGGCGCAGTAGTGCTTGCTACAAAAGATGGAAAAATCATTTTTGAAAAAGCCTACGGATATACGACTTATGATAGTACAAGAAATGTAAAAACAGATGATGTGTTTGATCTCGCTTCTGTTACGAAAGTGTTAGCTACGACATTATCGGTAATGAAACTATATGAAGCGGGAAAAATTGATTTGGATCAACGACTTGGTAATTATCTGCCCGAGTTAAGAGGTACAATGCATGACGCTCTGATCATTCGTGATTTATTATTGCATCAGTCGGGTTTGCCCGCCTGGATTCCATTTTACAAACAAATGATAGATACCGTAACTGGTCTTCCATTTTCTAAGGAAGCAAGTTGTATAAAAAATGCGACACATTCGATCAGGGTGGCCAATCATTTATATCTACAGCCTTCTTGGAAGGACAGCATTTACAAAAAGATATTAGATGCAGGTATTAATCAAAAGGGGAAGTATGTGTATAGTGATTTAGGATTTATTTATCTCGGCAGATTAGTGGAGCGATTGAGTGGTGAGACATTGGATCAATATGTAAGAAAACAATTTTATGAACCGATGTCTTTACACAACACCGGGTATTTACCTCAGGAGATGGTTGCCTTCAATCGCATTGTACCCACTGAGAATGAAAAGAAGTTTCGTATGCAATTGTTGTGGGGAGATGTGCATGATCCTGCCGCCGCGATGTTGGGAGGAGTGGCCGGACATGCCGGTTTGTTTGGTACGGCGTATGAGTCGGCCGCACTCATGCAGATGCTAATGAATGGAGGAAGTATTGGCGGCAAACAATACTTGCAAGCTCAAACGGTAACCTTATTTACCGGCTATGGAAGTGATAGCAGCAGAAGAGGTTTGGGATTTGATAAGCCCGATCGGGACAATAAAAACAGAAAGGAGCCTTATCCTTGTAAATCTGTTTCTACAGAAGCCTTTGGACATACTGGGTTTACGGGTACCTGTGTATGGGCGGACCCTAAAAATAAAATCGTATTTGTTTTGTTAAGCAATCGCGTGCATCCTTCTTCAGAAAACACCTTATTTGGTAAAATGAATATCAGGGGTAAGGTGCAGGAGGTCGTGTATGCGAGTTGTTTGTCTGAAATATATCGGCTTAAGCAAGCCAGGTAACTTTGTCATGCAACAAACCTTTAATTATTTAGAAGTCGAAAGCAATGTCGAAAACTCTCCTATATTCCCTAACAAGTTATGTTTTGATTTTATATTTATTTTATTAAAATTTAATTATTTTTATTTCTTAAAACTAGAATTATGCCTTCATTTCCTCAAAATTATGAGCCATCTAAGGATATTATGTATAAATGGTTTGGAACACGCAAAAAGTCACTGATTTTTGGCGCTGTTGAACTCCCGGGGTTTTTTCAAACCCACGCTTTTAGCAGCGACTCCATACGTATCGCAGTTGTAATTATTTTAGAAATTATAGGAGCAGTAGCAATTATGTTTGAAGGAGGATTTTCTCTAATGGCAACTGTCCCTATTGCATTTGCAATCATTGTAGATGTAGTGCTGGCCATTCAACTACACAGCTATGTGCCAAAGCGAGTTGAAAATAAGAACCAAGCTAAAGCGACAGACGACCCTGCTCTTGCAATAAGATATGAAACCCTAAGTCAAACAGGAAAGTATGGAGAGTTATTTTATAAGTTTTTAATTATCTTAATTGGTCTAACCAAAGG
>JBKCGY010000189.1:0-10166 GCA_046303015.1 Bacteroidota bacterium
GTCGTGCCGATCGAAAAAATGATTTTATAATTTTAGCCCGTTATTTATTTCACACAAAGCACACAAAGATGAAAAAGATCACAAAGAGCTCCTGTTATAAGCAAAAAGTGTGGCAAAAGCCAGGTAAAACGTGCGGAGCGATCGGGTTTGCCTAGATTTTTCTTTGGTTACTTTCTTTGTATCAATGACAAAGAAAGTAACAATAAATTTATATATGACTTAAGGTCAGAAAACGTTTACCTGTATTGATTTTTAAATAAGAATAATTTATTTTTTTAGTAGATAAATACAAATGTTGAAATTAATCAAATACCCCAAGCGCAGTGAATGGAATAATTTGCTGAAACGACCGGTAATGGAAACAGCCTCGCTGGAAGCTTCTGTAAGTGCGGTATTGAAAGAGGTCAAAGAAAACGGCGATGAAGCCGTTCGCCGATTTACTACCATCTTCGATAAAGTAGTGATAGAAAATTTAGAGGTGTCAGAAAATGAAATTGAAAAAGCGATCAGTGAAACATCATCTGAATTAAAGGAAGCAATCCAAATAGCAGCAACAAATATTCAAACATTTCACAAAGCACAGTTACAAGAAGAAGCAATCATCGAAACAATGCCTGGTATTCAATGCTATCGGAAAAAGATTGGCATTGAAAAAGTAGGACTCTATATTCCGGGAGGAACAGCTCCGCTTTTCTCTACCATTCTGATGCTGGGCATTCCTGCTAAGCTGGCAGGTTGTAAAGAAATCATTTTATGTACGCCTCCTGATAAATCCGGAAACATTCATCCTGCTATTTTATATGCAGCTCATATCACAGGCACTACACGCATCTTCAAAGCAGGTGGTGCGCAGGCGATTGCAGCGATGGCTTATGGCACATCTACGATTCCTAAGGTGTATAAAATATTCGGTCCGGGCAATCAGTACGTGACCGCAGCTAAACAACTCGTACAAAAAGAAGGTGTAGCGATTGATATGCCGGCAGGTCCGAGTGAAGTAGGTGTGTGGGCAGATGCAACCGCAAAACCATCTTTTGTTGCTGCTGATCTTCTATCACAGGCAGAACATGGATCAGACAGTCAGGTTTTACTGGTAACAGACAACGAAAATATGGCGAAAGAAGTTGAGCAGGAATTGATCAGACAGCTCGATCTGTTACCCAGAAAAGAAATGGCAACGAAAGCAATTGCCAACAGCAAAATTATTCTGGTTAAGGATGCAGAAGAAGGCATGGAATTGATGAACGAATATGCTGCCGAACATTTAATTCTTGCTTCCGATAATGCAGAATCCCTCGCTCAAAAAGTTGTCAATGCAGGATCAGTATTCATTGGCCACTATGCACCCGAAAGTGTGGGTGATTATGCCAGTGGCACTAATCACACTTTACCCACCAACGGATATGCAACGGCATACAGTGGCGTAAGCATTGACAGTTTCATTAAAAAAATTACCTTTCAGCAATTAACGCGCGAAGGTTTAAAAAATATTAGCACTACGGTAACCACCATGGCTATGGCAGAGGGACTGCAGGCTCATGCGGAAGCTGTAAATGTGCGTTTTAAATAATTTGAATTGTTATGAGTTTTGATCTGAATCAGCTGGTACGTCCGCACATTCAACAACTGGTCCCCTACTCTTCTGCTCGAGATGAGTTTCAGGGAGAAGCATCTGTTTTTTTAGATGCCAATGAAAACAGTATTGGTTCACCATTGATAAAATGGTACAACCGTTATCCCGACCCGCATCAGGATGCGCTTCGTAATAAATTATCTTCCATCAAAGGTATTCCTGCAGAAAATATTTTTATTGGGAATGGAAGTGATGAATGTATCGATTTACTTTATCGTGCTTTTTGTGAACCGGGCAGAGATAATGTGATCATCAATCCGCCTACCTATGGTATGTATGAAGTGAGTGCTAACATTCAGGGGATACAGATACGCAGAGCGAATCTGCTGGAGAATTTTCAACTTGATTTAGAAAAAATCGAATCACTGATTGATGCCAACACGAAGATTATATGGATCTGTTCGCCGAATAATCCAACCGGAAATTCCATCTATTACCAGGATATAGAAACGATCATAAATAATTTTGATGGTATTGTGATAGTAGATGAAGCCTATATCAATTTTGCGCGACAAAAATCGCTAGTTACCTTATTAAATGAATATCCAAATCTAGTGGTATTGCAAACCTTAAGCAAGGCATGGGGTTTGGCAGGACTCCGTGTAGGTATGGCATTTGCATCAAAAGAAATCATTCAGATCTTCTTTAAAATTAAACCTCCGTATAATATCAGCGAACCGGTGCAGGAACTAGCATTGAAAGCACTCGATAATTTGGAAACTGTAAATGCCATGATTAAAGAACTCGTAGCACAAAGACAATGGCTGGAAAATGAATTACCAAATATTCCTTCTGTAATACATGTCTATCCTTCTGACGCTAATTTCTTATTGGTAAAAGTAAAAGATGCGACAAGCATGTATAAGTATTTGGTTGCAAATAAAATTGTAGTCCGTGACCGAAGTAAAGTTGCCTTATGCGAAAATTCAATTCGTATCACCATAGGAACAGAAAAAGAAAATCAACTATTAGTGGAGGCCATGAAATCATGGCAAGCATAAAATCATTTGAATATGAAACGAGTTCTATTTATCGACAGAGACGGCACTATCAATAAGGAAGCACCCCCTACGTATCAGATTGACAGCTGGGATAAACTGGAATTCTATCCGGGCGTATTTCAGTATTTGAGCAGAATCGTTCAGGAGCTCGATTATGAACTCGTTATGATTACCAATCAGGATGGATTAGGAACAGACGGTTATCCGGAAGCTAATTTCTGGCCCATACAGCAACACATTATTAAGTCGCTAGAGAATGAGGGAATATATTTTAAAGAAGTGTTGATCGACCGAACCTTTCCTCATGAAAATGCCCCCACGCGCAAACCCGGCACGGGCATGGTGCAGCATTTCATAAATAGCGACGCATATGATCTCGCTAACTCTTATGTAATTGGCGATCGTATTACTGATGTGCAGCTTGCTAAAAATATGGGAGGAAAAGCGATCTGGATGAATCAGGATGCTGCATTGGGTGCGAAAGAGATCAGTGATGATCTGAAAGCGCTTGAATCAGTTATCGCATTTGAATCAACCCAATGGAAAGAGATCTATGCTTTCCTGAAAAACGGATTACGTAAAGTATCGCATCAGCGTAAAACATCGGAGACTGATATTCAAATCGAATTGAATTTGGATGGCAGCGGGAACGCCAATATTCATACTGGCTTAGGATTTTTTGATCACATGCTGGATCAGATTGCGCGTCATGGCAAACTCGATTTAAATATTCAGGTGAAAGGTGATTTGCATATTGACGAACATCACACCATTGAAGATACGGGGATTGCGTTAGGAGAAGCCTTTGCCAAAGCATTAGCCGATAAGCGAGGACTGGAACGTTATGGATTTGCCTTGCCTATGGATGAAGCCTCCGCCAAAGTTTTAATTGATTTCGGAGGAAGGAATTGGATGGTTTGGAATGCATTATTTACCCGCGAAAAAATTGGCGACATGCCTACAGAAATGTTTTTCCATTTCTTCAAATCATTCAGCGATGCGGCTAAATGTAATTTACATATAGAATGTCATGGCGACAATGAGCATCATAAAATAGAAGCAATCTTCAAGGCCTTTGCCAAAGCTATTCGCATGGCCGTGAAACGCGATCCGTTTTCAAATTATTTGCCTTCTACCAAAGGCGTACTTTAATTAGTAATTAATAAATCTATTGTTTAGGTACGCTTCGGCAATTAAAAGATCTACAGGAGATGTGATTTTTATATTTGTATCCTCTCCTTCAATCAAAAATACTTTTTGACCATGGGCTTCAACTACAGTCGCTTCATCTGTGAAAGATTCCTGATATGTACATTCAAAAGAAGGCAACAGTATTTCAGTCTGAAAAGTCTGAGGCGTTTGAACCAACCGTAATTTATTTCTACTAACAGCATAATTCATATTATTCTCATCAACCATTCGTACACTATCCTTCATGGTTACGACAGGAATGGCCGAACCTTTTTCAATGGCCTGGTCATAACAACGACGAATAAGATCTGCAGAAACAAGACACCTCACGGCATCATGAACAAAAACAATTCCCTCATCTGAAATCGTTTTTAATCCATTCTGAACAGAATGAAAACGGGTTTCACCGCCAATGACGTAAGTGACTGGATATTGAAAATTATTTTCCGAAAAGATCTCTTTAGTATAATCAACGTATGCTTCAGGAAGGACCAGAATTATATGAATGTCCTGATAAGCGGCAATAAAGGTTTTAAGAGTATGTAATAAAATTGGCTGATCACTTAAATACAAGTATTGTTTGGGCAGCGAAGATCCCATCCTCGTACCATTACCTCCTGCCACCAATACAGCATACTTTTTCATCTGATAAAATTTAACTGATCTGTTTACAAAAAACTCAATCATGGATCAGCAGCCTGCACTCCTCTAATAAGCGATCTCTATTAATAGATACGGTTCCTACCTCCTCACAAACCAGCCCACCGGCGATGTTCGCAATCCTAGCCATTAAATCAGCGTCTTTTGTAAGCGCATACACCAATGATGCCGTTGCAATCACGGTATCTCCGGCACCACTTACATCTGCTATAGAACGTACATGCGTAGGAATCATAGCACTTTGTTGCAAGTCATGATAAAAGACCCCTTTTTCAGAGAGCGTGATAAATGAAACCTGATGCGATAATTTATCTTTCAATAATGCATGAATACGTTGTAAATGAACCTGATCTATGATTTCAAGTGAAGTGTGTAAAGCTTCTTTAACTTCTTTTAGATTGGGCTTGAAAACATGAACCCCCTGATAACTAAAAAAGTTTTTCTTTTTCGGATCCACTGTCATCACCACATCATGTGCCTTACATATTTCAATAACTGCCGAGATGACTTTTGACGTAAGTACGCCTTTATTGTAGTCTTCAAATATGAGCACCTGAGGTCTTTCCGTTATAATGAATGATTCAACCTTCTCAATAAAAAGATCTTCCAGTTCTATATGTAAATCATCGGTTATCTCATCATCCAACCGGAGCATTTGCTGATTGCGGCTGATGATACGAGTCTTAGTGGTGGTGACTCGATTCGTATCTTTTACGATATAATTCACAGATATCTGATGCTGTTGAAGGAGGGAAAGCATTTCATGTGCTGCATCATCCTGACCCAATACGGTCAACATAAAAACCTGACTACCGAGCGATCGTGCATTTAAGGCTACATTAGCCGCACCACCCAGCCTGTTTTCTTTTTTATCCAATGCAACAACAGGAACCGGTGCTTCTGGAGAAATGCGATCAACATGTCCCCACATATAGGCATCGAGCATCACATCGCCGATCACTCCTATTTTGATATCTGAAAAACCGGAAAATAACTGATCGATCTGTACCGACATAAAAACTTATTTCTTCTGCGAAGCTACGGCAATAAAATAAACCGGAATGCCAATTAATGTAATAATCAATCCCGGCCATGTGAACTGGGGCTTATAAACGATCAGTAAAAAACAAAAACTGGCACCCATCAAAATATAGAGGGCTGGTAACAAAGGATATCCAAAGGTTTTATAGGGTCTCTCCGCCTCAGGCCTGTTTTTTCTTAGTATAAAAACGCCCGCAATGGTTAATATATAAAAGATGACCACTACAAAGGAAACCATATCAAGAAGGTCGCCATATTTACCGCTTAAACAGAGTACGCAAGCCATAAGACACTGAATCCATAAAGCCCATTCCGGAACAATATTTTTATTCAGACTAGCAGCCTTATTGAAAAAGAGATTATCATTAGCCATAGTATAATACACTCTTGCACCGGCAAGAATCAATCCGTTATTACAGCCAAATGTAGAAATCATAATCATAATAGCTATAATGATTGTTCCATAGCTTCCAAAAATAGCTTCAGAGGCACTTAGTGCCACCCTGTTGTCTTTCGCAAATGCCAGATCATTGAGTGGAACATTGGCTAGATAAACAACATTCATCAGAACATAAATCAACGTAACTATGAGCGTACCTAACATTAAACTCAGGCCAATATTTTTTTTCGGATTTTTAATTTCTCCTGCAATAAAAGTCACATTATTCCAAGCATCACTGCTGAAAATACTGCCTACCATCGCACTGGCAATAGCGCCCAAAGCCACACCGTTGATTAAAGTTTCAAAATTGATGGTTCCATCCGCATTTTTAGTCAGATGTTTTAATGACCAGGCATTTTCCCAGTTAGCCTGCCATATCTCCCAATTAAAAGCGATGAAACCCGCAATGATTAAACCAAAAAGAGAAAGCAGTTTAGTAGAAGTAAATAATGTCTGTATAAATTTACCTGCCTGAATACCTTTGGTGTTGATATAAGTAAGCAACACAATCAAGAGAATTGCAACAACCTGGGCATAATGAATTGCTAATCCTGATATGGTAAAAGTGTTTTTGTCTTCCCAGGCCAGCGATGGAAAGAAATAGCCTGCAAACTTAGCAAACCCCACTGCGACTGCAGCAATGGTGCCGGTTTGAATTACGGAGAAAAAACTCCAACCATACAGAAATCCAACCAGCGGGTTATAAGCCTCTTTTAGATATACATATTGTCCGCCCGCTTTAGGAAACATGCCACTTAATTCTCCATAACTCAAGGCGGCAGTAAGGGTCATAAATCCTGTAATCAACCAAACGGCCAATAGCCATCCTGAACTACCAATATCTTTTAACATATCGGCGCTCACAATAAAAATACCGGAGCCAATCATGGAACCCGCAACGATCATGGTTGCATCAAAAAGAGACAAACTGGGTTTGAATGTATGCGTATTAGACATATATATTTAAAGATTTAACTTAGAAGACAAAAGTTAAATCTTTAAATTGAAAAAGAGTGCTTTTGGGGGCAATATCTTACTTCTTTTTTTCTTTTTGATAGGCTTCATTTAAGCCCTCAATCACTTCCTGAGTTATATTGTAAGAATCATCTTTATAATATAATGTTAGGTTTCCCTCACCGGTAGAAAAAATAAAATGATAGCCTGCAGTTGTATTATACTCTTTCAAATAAACGTTGATTTTTGATTGAATATCATCCATAGCTTTAGCCTGATTAGACAAATGCTGATTCAGTAGTTTTTCTCTCTTTTCTCCAAGTGCCTGATAACGCGTTTGAAACTCCATTTGGAATTGCTCCGCTTCCTGTTGAGTAATCGATTGGCCTTTCTTTATAAAATTATTTCGATCCGCTTCTAGTTTTTGCACGCCAGCTTCTATTTCATTTTCTATTCTTTGTTTCTCTTTTGCCAATTCAGTATTCTTTAACTTAAAGTACTCATACTTTTCTTTGATAGTATCTAAATCTATATAAGCTAAGCGCAAAACAGAGCCTGTATCATGAATAGATTGCTTTGATATTTTGTGTTCTTTTTTAGAAGGACTGGATTTAGTAAAATGCAAATAATATAAACCGGATACGGCAAGGATCAACACAAAAATTAGAGCAAGAGAAAATTTGTTCTGCATGAATAATTAATTAATGAAAATGAGTGGTAAATTATTTTTCGAAAGGTACTAAAATATTCTACTTGAGAACTAGTCGGCCAGGTTGAAAAATCGTTAAAATAATTGCGAAATGATTGAATTTAAAAGCCCCTTACAATATGTAAAGGGCTTTTAAATTATTAATAATGATTTTCATTATTCTTCCAGATCAAACATCATGGCTTCCTTAGCCGTTTGAAGAAGATCATATTCTTCCTTGCTTCCCACAATCATATTCTCAAAGTCGCGTAAGCCTGTACCTGCAGGAATCAGATGTCCTGTGATTACATTCTCTTTCAGACCCAAGAGGTAATCTGTCTTACCCTGAATAGCAGCCGTACTCAGTACTTTGGTTGTTT
This sequence comes from Bacteroidota bacterium, assembly GCA_046303015.1. GTDB lineage: Bacteria > Bacteroidota > Bacteroidia > Chitinophagales > Chitinophagaceae > Lacibacter. The sequence goes on from JBKCGY010000189.1 coordinate 7,991, forward strand.
CCTGGAAGGAAGCAGCAGATATCCAGCTTTGCACACCCAATGATGCCTTCGTAATACCTAACAATACAGGTTGTGCAGTTGCAGGTCTTGCTTCACGAACTTCCATCACTTTCTTATCTGCTCTTCTCAATACACTGTTTTCTTCACGAAGCTCACGAAGCGTAATGATCTGACCCGGACGATATTTAGAACTTTCTCCCGGATCTTCCACCACTTTCTTATCAAAGATGCGATCATTCTCATCAATGAAATCAAAGCGATCTTCAAGATCTTCTTCAAGGAAGCGGGTATCTCCGGCATCGATGATCTCAACCTTCTTCATCATCTGACGAACGATCACCTCAATATGCTTATCATTGATACGCACCCCTTGTAAGCGATATACCTCCTGGATTTCATTTACTACATATTCCTGTACCGCAAAAGGTCCTTTAATAACCAATATATCTGCAGGAGAAATTTGTCCATCACTCAATGCAGAACCTGCTTTTACGAAGTCGCCTTCCTGAGCTAAGATCTGACGTGTCAATGGCACCAGATATTTTTTCACCACTTCATCCTTGCTGGTTACTACAATCTCTCTGTTACCACGCTTGATAGGCCCAAAAGTAACTACCCCATCAATTTCAGAAACAATGGCAGGGTTGCCTGGATTTCTAGCTTCAATCAATTCGGTAACACGTGGTAGACCACCGGTGATATCACGCAGCTTGCTGAGAATTCTAGGGATCTTAACCAATACATGACCTGCTTCTACCTGCTCTCCTTCTTCAATCACAATATGTGATCCAACAGGGAGGTTGTATGATTTGGATTCTTTCGATCCTTCTACTATTAAGGCAGGGATTTTGGTTTTGTCTTTAGATTCGATAACCACTTTCTCACGGTGACCTGTTTGTTCATCCGCTTCTTCGCGATAGGTAACACCCTCTATGATATTTTCGAAACGTATCTTACCAGCAATTTCAGCAACTACTACGTTATTGAAAGGATCCCAGCTGCAGATTGTTTCACCCTTCTTGATCTTTTGTCCGTTCTTCACGAGTAAGGTAGCGCCGTAAGGAATATGCATCGTGTTCAATAAGCGATCTGTAGCTTCATCTACACAACGCATTTCACCGGTACGACCAATTACGATCTGAACTTTATTTCCTTCATTATTCAGTGCAGTTACTGTACGAATTCCGTCAAACTGTAAGGTACCATCAAACTTGGCATTCAATGAAGACTCAACTGAAGCAGAACCCGCAACACCACCCACGTGGAAGGTACGAAGCGTAAGCTGAGTACCCGGCTCACCGATTGATTGTGCCGCGATAATACCTACCGCATCTCCTTTTTGCGCCAATGCACCGGTAGCAAGATTTTTACCATAACATTTCACACAAACACCTCTCTTGCTTTCGCAAGTAAGTACAGAGCGGATCTCAACAGTTTCCACACCTGCTTCTTCAATTTGTTTGGCTACAGAAGATGAAATTTCTTGTCCTGCCTCAATAATCAATGCCTATGTTTGAGGATCGTCCACATTGTGCAATGATGTACGTCCTTCAATACGATCACTTAATGGCTCAATGATATCTTCATTATCTTTTAATGCACTGGTAGCAATACCGCGAAGTGTTCCACAATCCTCATCATTGATTACCACATCCTGTGCTACGTCAACCAGACGACGAGTCAGATAACCCGCATCCGCTGTCTTAAGGGCCGTATCGGCCAGACCTTTACGTGCACCGTGCGTAGAGATGAAGTAATCCAATACGCTCAATCCGTCCTTGAAATTACTCAATACCGGATTTTCAATGATCTCACTTCCCGTAGATCCTGATTTTCTGGGCTTCGCCATCAATCCTCTGATACCAGCCAGCTGTTTTACCTGCTGCTTACTACCTCTCGCACCGGAATCCAACATCATATATACAGAGTTGAAACCTTGCTTATCAGTAGCCATCTCACGGATTAATGTTTCCGTTACACGGGTATCCACACGACTCCAGATATCAATGATCTGGTTATATCTTTCATTATTCGTGATTAATCCCATGTTGTAGTTTTCCCACACCTCATCAACTTCTCCCTGAGCTGCATCTACCAATTCTTGTTTGATCTCAGGAATGATTAGATCATTGATGTTGAATGATAATCCACCACGGAAGGCCATACGGAATCCGAG
>JBKCGY010000190.1:0-4888 GCA_046303015.1 Bacteroidota bacterium
ATCACATTAAACGATTCCATTTCAGTGAAAAAACTTCTTCAGACCCTTAAAAATATCTGGTCGATCACAGAGTTGAAAGACAAGATTGTGTATACTGTTCTGTTGTTGTTGGTATACCGCGTGGGTGCCCATGTTGTTCTACCCGGTGTAGATCCCGGTGCACTCAGTCAGCTGAATACCAAAGCCAAGGAAGGTATATTAGGAATTTTTGACTCCTTCGCGGGCGGTGCTTTTTCAAGTGCCTCCATTTTTGCGTTGGGTATCATGCCTTATATCTCTGCGTCTATCTTCATGCAACTAATGAGTATTCTGATCCCTCAGTTTCAGAAAATGCAGAAAGAAGGAGAGAGTGGAAGAAAGAAAATCAATCAGTGGACACGTTATCTTACTGTAATTGTAACCATATTTCAGGCCAGTGCTTATGTTGCCTACCTGAGAGATCCTCAAGTAGCGGGTGGTGCCATTCTGGAATCATTCAGTGCTTATTTCTGGTTGTCTACTACGATTGTACTCACTGCAGGTACCATGTTTGTGATGTGGCTGGGTGAGAGAATTACAGATAAAGGATTAGGAAATGGTACTTCACTGATCATCATGATCGGTATCCTGGCTCGTTTCCCTGCATCAGTAGCTGCCGAATTTGATTCCAAAATGAATCGTGGTGGTGGTGGTTTGTTGATCTTCATGATTGAGATTGCCGTATTTATTGCCGTGATCATGGGGTTGATCATTTTAGTACAGGGGGTTAGAAAGATTGCCATCAACTATGCGAAGCAAGTAGTGGGAAATCGTCAGTTTGGCGGTGCACGTCAGTTCTTACCTATTAAAGTAAACAGTGCAGGTGTGATGCCCATTATCTTCGCGCAGGCCATCATGTTCCTTCCTACCTTATTAACAGGATTTCAGTCTACGAAAGGATTGGCAGCCGTATTAAGTGATCACGGGAATTTGTGGTACATGTTGATTTATTCTATTATGGTGATTGGGTTCACATTCTTATACACGGCATTAATATTTAATCCCAAGCAGATTGCAGATAATTTAAAGCAGAACAATGGGTTTATCCCCGGAGTAAAACCCGGACAGCCTACGGCAGATTATATTGGTTCGGTGATGGATAAAGTTACTTTACCCGGTGCGATATTTCTGGCGCTGGTAGGTATACTACCCGGTATTGCGAAAAACATTGGGGTGACCAGTGGGTTTTCAACTTTCTTTGGAGGCACTTCCTTGCTCATCATGGTAGGTGTGGTACTGGATACGTTGCAGCAGATCGAAACACATTTATTAATGCGACAGTATGATGGATTGATGAAAGGCGGAAGGATCCAGGGCAGACAGACAGCCGCTGCTTCTGAGATGTAAGATGTTTTTTTGAATGATACTGCCCCGGCCGGAGGCCGGGGTTTTTTTTGAGATGAAGTAAAGTTGTCGGTTGGAAGTTGTGGGTTCGCTGTTGTTAGACGGAAGATTTCATTAAACAAGTAAACCCTATACGGCTCAACTGATTTTTTTATTATGGGTAGATATTGGTCAAAAGTTTAAAGTTTTTGGTTTTGAGTTTTGCCTTTTGACTTTTTCTTTATTTTTAGTTCATACGAGAGACGAATAACGATCAACAACAAACGAAATAGTTATGATTCACTATAGAACTCCTGCAGAAATTGAACTGATTCGTAAAAGTGCGTTGCTGGTAGGCGAAGCGATTGCGTCCGCCTGCGCGTTGATTAAACCTGGTATTACGACGATGCAGTTGAACGCGCAGGTGGAAGATTTCATTGTTAAAAATGGTGCCGTTCCTTCTTTTAAGAATTATAAATCATACCCATACGCTACCTGCATTTCCGTAAATGATGCCGTAGTGCATGGCTTTCCTACCAATGAACCCCTTAAAGAAGGTGATGTGGTTTCTATTGATGCAGGCGTTTATCTTAATGGATATCATGGCGATAGTGCGTATACTTTTCTTTTAAAAGGCAACACTTCTGAAGAGGTGAAAAAACTATTACGTGCTACCAAAGAATCCTTGTATCTCGGCATACAAAAGGCTGTACATGGCAATCGCGTAGGAGATATATCTTATGCTATTCAATACTTTTCTGAAAAAGAAAACGGATATGGTGTAGTGAGAGAACTGGTAGGACATGGTATCGGCAGAAATTTACACGAAGACCCTCAGGTACCTAATTTTGGGAAAAGAGGTACGGGTTCTAAACTCAAAGAAGGAATGGTTATTGCTATAGAGCCCATGATTAATCTGGGCACTAAAGATGTGTTTCATGATCAAGATGGATGGACCGTCAGAACCTCCGATCGGCAACCTTCTGCTCATTACGAACATACTATAGCGGTTCAGAAAAATAAAGCAGATATTCTTTCTTCCTTTACGATTATTGAAGCGGCTGAAAAAGCGAATGAATATCTGGATAGTTCTTATGGTCTAGTGTAATAGTATATTGCAACTTTATATTTACACATTATTCTGCATTCTCATCAAATAATCAAATAGGTTCTCCTCCGTACTCAATCCCATTTTTTTTCTTAGTCTGTACCGGCTGATCTCAACACCGCGAACGGATAGATTGCTCAGCTGAGCAATTTCTTTTGTGCTGAGATTCATCCGTAAATAAGTACAAAGTTTTAGTTCGTTGCCGGTAAGTTGAGGATGGGTTTTTTTCAGCTGACTTACGAAGTCACTATGTATTTTATCAAAGTGTTTGCTGAAATTTTCCCATTCCCCGTCAATATGTTCATCTTCGGTAAGCGACTTAATCATTTTGCGAACTTCTGTATTTGCATCTTCATTTTGAAGTTTCTTCATAAGATGTGTTAACTCAGTTTTTAATTTACTGAGTAACTCACCCTTTTTTACAAGATGCATGGCCGTAGAAGTAATCTCTGCATGTTGAAAATTGAGTTCCGTTTCCAGTTTTTCATTCCTAAGAGCGATCATTTCGCTTTCGGTCTTGTTTCTTTCTAATTCATGAATGTATTGTAATTTATCTTTCTCCTTCTGAATCTTTTTTACCTGCTGCTGAAAACGTTTATTTTGCCATCGATAAGCAAAATAGAACGCAGCGATTAAAATGATGGCATATATCATTTTTGCCCATGTGCTCAGATACCAGGGAGCAAGAATCCTAAAGGAATAGGACGTTAATGCAGATTCGCTGCCCAGATTATTTCTCACTTTCACGTCAAAAACATAGTTTCCCGGATTTAGGTTAGTATATTCTTTATCGGCTCGGTTGCTCCATATACTCCAGGTTGTATCAAATCCGTTGAGCCGATAGCTATACTCCAGATTGGATTGATATCCAAATAAAGCCGATGAATACTCGAAGCGAATGGTTTTCCAGCTGTGATGGATGGATGGGCTTACATTATTCTTGCTGTTTAGGGAGGATGGATCGGTGTATGTATACCCCCCAAATAAGATGCTGTCTTTATTGTTTCTGATCAGTACATTATGTATCTGAACGGATAATGCGGGTACATTGTTTTTATATTTAGCATAATTGATATGGTAAAAGCCTTTCTCACCCCCCAGAAATATATTGTTTTCATTAAGCGCATAGATCGATTCAAAGCCGCTTAGCATTTTATTGGTTAACTCAGGCAGAAAAATGATTTGAGGTTTTTTCTGAGTCAGATCAATTACGCCCAGTGACTTCTCGTGGATAAACCAAATGTTGCCTTCTTTGTCTTCTTTCAGGTAACGTATACTTTTACTGCCTATTAAATCACGGTAATACACTGAGCGTTCAAACATATCTTTTGATGCATTATATTGAAATACCCCTTCTGTAGTGCCGACAACGATTTCGTTTTTGATAAGAAAGACATGATTGTTCAGTTTAGATGGCAAACCTTTTTGATCAGTATATATGTACGTATGAAATGCCCCCTTCGGATGCTTATAAATCCTATATACTCCGTGATAAGGATGCGACACCCAGTAATTTCCTTCCCGATCTATTGCAAGATATCGGGAAGATTCATCAAATCGGGGGACAGGCATAGAGGGACTAAATTTATTTCCCCTTGCTTCAAAAAAACGAATTCCTTTATAATGCCCGGCAATCATCTCTGTGGAAGGGAAAACGGATGAAGTAGGAATAAATGTCCAGTATCCCGGTTCAGAACTAATCAATGCTGCTTTTGTATCTTCTATTTGGAATACACCTTCGTGATGGCCTAAAAGTATTTGATTATTAATGGAAGCCAGCGACCAGTTTTGTCCTTTTGTATTGATTACGGTTTGAAAATCGCCTTTGCTGAAACTAAGGTCTTTAATATTTTCCAGCTCAAGGGTGAATAATCCGTTAGATGTAGCTGTGTAGAGTCGGTTGTTCTGGATGATGGCTGAGTAACCCGCATAATCCTTTAATTGAGGCTTGATATGTTTGATTGCACTGTTATACGCTATCAGGTCAATGCCATTATCCAGTCCAAGCCATAGATTTTTCTGATTGTCCAGAAAGATGCTTAATACATTTTCATTCTGCAGCTGTTCTTTTTTTGAAAAATGCTGAATGATATTTAAGGAAGTATCAATGATATAAACGCCTCTGTTATTGGTAGCCAGTGCATAATGGCTGGCATCTATAGGGGTGGCGGAATAGATGCGTTCTTCTGCCAACAGACGGTTGTTTTCAGCAGTATATTTTGTGATTTCCTTTCCGTTCCATCGAAAAACCCCATTTTTTAGAGTGCTGATCATTAGACTTCCGTTTCCTGCGGGCATAATACTTGTAACGGGATCATTGACAGGAAGCTGATTAATGCCTGTGAGCGGTTGCCAGGTATTGTTTTTAAAGATGTGAATGCCTGCAATAAGATCCTGGGCATATAGTTGTCCGTTGCACTGACCGAGGTAGGCCCATTC
>JBKCGY010000191.1:0-5354 GCA_046303015.1 Bacteroidota bacterium
GCAAATCGTAAAAGCAGTGGTTCTCCGGCTGAAAGTTCTATAGTGGGGGCCTGAGCAAAAGCCGTTTGCAGAGACAAGATGCAAGCAGAGCCTATGATGAATATGATTCGCTTTACTTTTTGCATAAACACCGCATCAGTCTGGTTAGACTGATATTACTTTCGGTGTTTTGCTAAGGAGCAAAAACCTCCGGACTTGCCGGAGGTTTTAAAAAGGGATAGGGTCAATTACTTGATCAAACGGGTGGTATAAATCCCGTCTTTACTTTGAACTTTTAAAATATAAATACCGTTTGACAGATTCAGCCCTTCAATATTTTCACTTTGGCCTTGTGTTACTTTTGAGAATTGTTTCTGATATACAACATTGCCGTTCAAAGAAAGGACCTGCAGACTCACATTTGAGGCAATGGATTTATTGAAGTTGACATTAAGTGTTGATCCGAGATTTCCGGTAAGATTAAGGTAATTCTTATCCGTAATTATGTTTGAAACAGAAGCATTAAGTTCCTGCCAGGAAAGGTTCCAGTCATCAATAGCAGAACTGGGTCTATTGCCAGAACCAGTTGATCTTTTAACCGTTAATACTCTTATCCAGACAATATCATTAATGTTGTCAATTAAGTTGGCAAAATCTACAGTAACATTTGTATTGGAGAATACTTTACTTCCGCCGGTTGTAAGAACAGCGGGAGATGTGGTAAGTGGCGTAAAACTTGTGGGGTTTGCTCCAGTAGCGTAATCTACGATCCATGTACTAACACGGGGAGAGCTGCTATCTAATGATTGAAGTTTAAAGGACAGCTGAAAGTTTTTCTTGGCGAGTGTATTGGATATCTGAAATACGAAAGCGGCACCGGAATCTCCGAATGCACTCGTTTGACGAACACCCAAAGCTCTGTCGGGGCTGGCCGCCTGGGTAGTACTGTCGGTTCCCGGATCAGTAACTGAAGTTGCTGAAGCATAGTTTTTAAACCCTCTAGTAATTGCTCTCCAAGGTGGTGTAACACCGGAGTTAAGGATTGTGTCTGTTCCCAATGCAGTGGCGGTTGCCAGCTTTTTCACTGAAAATCCGGCAGGCAGACCGGCCGTTCCAAGATTATTGAAATTTTCCGTGTAAGGAGAAGTGGTCAGGGATACCTGAGCACTTACTGAACTAAAAAACAAAAAAGTAGCAGTTGCAATGGTGTAAAATTTCTTCATTTTATAAAATGTTTATACAAAAATAAGTTAATGACGCTAAATGCGTTCGGATAACAATATATTTACAATAGTTTAAAGTTAGTGTAATTTTTAGAAACCGTATGAATTTCAGTAAGATGACCTCAAATCCATAATCTTCAACTGAACACTTATCTCTCCTTTGTATTCATTCTGCTCCAGTGTGTAAACAATATCTGCCGGACCTGATTTTATGATCGGAAGGGATGGCGCGGCCTTGAAAAAGATTCCTTTTAGACTTGTGTTTGCTTGTCGGAGAAAAAGTTGAAGATGATGCTCTTTTACGACCTTGCTATATCCGGTGTCCTGAGTATTTCGGGTCATAAATACAGGCCTGAGATTATTAGGTCCGAAGGGTTCCATTTGCTCAATGATATTTAAAAATGAAAGTTGTGCAGCATCAAAAGATAATTCTGCATCTATGATAATTTCCGGAACAAGTTGTGCTTCTGTGATAGATTTTGATACGGCCGCTTCGAAAGTTTCGGTTAAGGCATGCAGGTTTTCGGGTTTAAGCGAAAGTCCGGCTGCGGCAAAATGCCCCCCGTATGTTATCAAATGTTCGCGGCATTCGTGAATGGCCTCATACAGATCAAATCCGGAAACACTCCGTGCGCTGCCGGCAAGTACTTCTCCGCTTTGGGTAAGAACGATGGTTGGCTTGTAATGATGCTCTATAAGTCGAGAAGCAACGATCCCTACAACCCCTTTATGCCATTGAGGATGAAAAACAACTGTTGATCTTCGGTTTTTGAAATCTGGGTTATTTTGTATGAGTTGCAAGGCTTCTTCAGTAATGCTGCTATCTGCTTCTTTGCGTTCATCATTATCGGCATGTAACAGTTTGGCGTATTCAGTGGCCTCTTCGATTGAATCACTGATAAACATTTGAACCGCCTTCCGCGCATCATCCATCCGGCCGGCTGCATTTACCCTTGGAGCGATCATAAAAACCAGATTATTGATCTTTATGATACCCCGGGCATTACTCACTTGCATAAGGGCTTTTATTCCCATAGAGGGAGATTCATTTACCTGTTTCAGGCCATACCATGCTAAAATTCTGTTCTCACCGGTCATGGAAACAATATCCGCTGCGATTGCAGTGGCAACAAGATCCAGGTAAATGGTTATCTCATCAAAAGAAATGCCTAGCGTTTTTGCCAGCGCTGAGATCAATTTAAATCCAACTCCACACCCACATAGTTCTTTAAATGGATACGGGCAATCAACCTGTTTGGGGTTCAGTATGGCAACTGCTGGGGGTAAAGATGCATCTGGTAGATGGTGGTCGCAAACGATAAAATCAACCTTATTTTCTTTAGCATATTGAATAAGTTCCGTTGACTTGATACCACAGTCTAATGCGATCACCAATGAAAATTTTTCCTGTATGGCGTAATCAACTCCTGCCTTTGATATACCATATCCTTCACGATAACGATGAGGAATATAAAAGTCTAATATCTTACCTCCGATTAATTTTTTTAGAAAAAGATACATGCAGGCAACACTTGTTGTGCCGTCTACATCGTAATCACCATAAATTAAAATCTTTTCTTTTTTATCGATAGCAGTTAGGATCCTGGACACGGCCTCCTGCATACCTTTCATTAAAAAAGGATCGTGTAAATCAGCTAAAGAAGGTCGGAAAAAAGATCTTGCTTTTTCGTAACTGTCAATTCCTCTTTGAGCTAATATCTTACAAAGGATCGGATGGATCTTAAGCTGGTCATATAATGCTGATGTTAGCGTTTTGTCATCATGTAAAATTGTCCATCTTTTCTTCATATAAAAAGTGTTTTTCGGGCAAAATCAAAACCACTAAATTAAATTAGTATTTTCTTTCGGTGGTAAAATTAACAAGTTGTTTAAGCCCGTTTGTATACTCATTTTGCGGACAATCGGTCAGAATGTTAAGGGCCAGGTCGCGATATTGATACATCTTATCCGATGCATATTCCAATCCTCCCGCAGATTTGACTTCATCAAGAATGAATTGGATGTCGATTCGGGTTTTATGCTTGTTTTTAAGGATATAGATCATTTCTTTTTTACGGGATTCGGATACACGATTCAGGGTATATATTAGGGGCAGTGTCAACTTTTTTTCTTTGATATCATTCCCGGTAGGCTTTCCAATGTCGGCATTCCCATAATCAAACAAGTCGTCTTTAATTTGAAATGCGATTCCTGCCTGTTCGCCGAATTGTCTCATTTTTTCTGTGAATTCGGTATTTTTTGTGGTTGACCAACATCCGGCAGCGCAAGACGAAGCGAGTAATGAGGCTGTTTTGTTTTTGATGATCTCAAAATAAGTATCCTCGCTTAGATTGAGTGTGCGTGATTTCTCAATTTGTAATAACTCCCCTTCGCTCATTTGTTTTACCGCCCTTGAAAGAATTTTCAGGATCTCAAAATCGTCATTTTCAAGACTGAGTAATAGTCCTTTTGATAAAAGGTAATCACCAACAAGGACGGCTATTTTGTTTTTCCATAAAGCATTGATAGAGAAAAATCCTCTTCGTGTATAGGCCTCATCTACCACATCATCGTGCACCAGCGTAGCCGTGTGTAACAATTCTACCAAAGCCGCTGCGCGGTAGGTACTGTCATTTACAGATTCAAACATTTTAGCACTTAGAAATACGAACATGGGCCTAACCTGCTTGCCTTTACGCCTGATTATATAGTGCATGATCCGATCCAGCAGGGGTACCTGACTTTTTACGGCCTCTTTGAATTTAGCTTCAAAAATGGTCATTTCTTCTTTGAGAAGACTTTGGATCTCAGAGATTGGTTTCATTCGGCAGCAAGATACATTCAAAGAACTGATTTTTATCAGTCCGGAAAAGCCGTTTTCTCAGCTTTTAGGCGTAAAAACCCTCGATTTCAGAAAAAATATATTAAAATTTGAATTTTAAATTTGGATATCTATTTTTGCGTGAACCTTAAGGTCTTACGAAACTTAAACAACAACTATGGCTAGCAAAAAGATTGTCCTTTTATTAGGGCTTATTTTATCAATTAATTTTCAGCTTTCCGCTCAAAGTTATGACTGGAAAGACGAGTCTCTCATTCCCCAAAGCGGCAAGGCTCAACATAGTGAATTTCTGAAAAACCAGTATCCTTTTCCCGCCAAACCCCGCAATCAGTGGGAAGTAGGTGTGAGCGTGGGTAATGTGGCTGTAAGTGGAGATGTGGCTACCCGTTTTCCGAATATTGGATGGGGTGTTCATGTAAGAAAAGCTTTCGGTTATATTTTTTCTGCACGTCTAGCTTATTCAGGAGGTATTGCTCGTGGTATGAACTGGCTACCTTCTTTTAATTATGGAAGAAATACTGCCTGGGCAGATAAATATGTAGCGCCTGTAAATACACAATGGGGCTGGGCTCCTCAACCCGGCATGGTTCCTGGTCAGATCTATCAGGTTCAGAGTACCAATACTTCTATTCCTTATACTGGGGCAAATGCAGATCCCGTTTATTATAATTACAAAACTAGCATTCATCAACTAGCCCTTCAGGGTATCATTACTTTAAATAATGTAAGATTTCACAAGGCAAAGACAGGGTTTCTGCTTTATGCTATAGGTGGTGTGGGTGCTATGGTATATGAGTCTAATGTCAATGCATTAGATGAAAGAGGAGGGACTTATGCCGGTTTATTCAGAGCCATCAATAATGAATATCCTAATAATAGTTATAAAGACAGAAGAAAGGTATTAAGAGATCTTCGTGCCGGAATGGATAATACATATGAAACACCTGCGGAAGGTGAGGAAAACAGAAGACCCAACCTATTAAGCAGGACCATGAAGCCAACTGTAATGGCAGGTGTGGGGATCACTTTCAAGATCAACAAGAAATTCAGCATAGGAATTGAAGAAGTGCATACTTGGACAAATGAAGATTTATTAGATGGTCAGCGTTGGCAGGAAACTCCATTTGGTGATGCAGCTATGACCAGAGATTTTGACACATGGCATTATACTAATATTAACCTGAACTACAATATCGGTTCTAAATCCGTTCAACCTCTTTGGTGGTTGAATCCTCTGGATTTTACCTATAATGAATTAAACTCCCCCAAGCATATGAAAATGCCTAAACCGGTATTGGATGATGCAGATG
>JBKCGY010000192.1:0-3351 GCA_046303015.1 Bacteroidota bacterium
TTCGCATCAAACGATCCATCTCCTTTCCAATCGATATAATCAAGCTGTTCTTCAAACAAAGAAAAATGTTTGACCAAATTCGCAGAGGCATCCATCACCATCGAACCACCATCAAATACAATTTCAGTCTGACTACCGACAGCATTACAATACACCATCGGAATTGTATACTTCAACACATTTTGTTTTACAATGGCTTTGCGATCTTCGATATGCGTATAGTCAAAAGGAGATGCCGACAGATTAATCATAATATCGGGCTTCTCTTTGATTAGATGATCCATCGGACAAACGGTGTACAAGGGATTATCACCCAGATTCCAGATGTCTTCACAAATGGTGATGGCTAGTTTCTTTCCTTTATAAGTTACGGTATGCCATTGACTGGCCGGCTCGAAGTAACGGTATTCATCAAAAACATCATAGGTAGGCAAACATGTTTTGTGAATGATTGACTGTATTTGCCTGTCCCATAAACAAATAGCAGCATTGAAAAGATCTTTTCCTTCTTTTCGTTCATTTTTTACAGGAGCGCCTATAATCACACCAATCTCGTCTGCCTGTAAACGAATCTGATCTATCGAATCCGCCGACTGCCGGATAAAATCATCAAACTCCAAAAAATCACGCGGCGGGTAGCCGCAAACCGACAATTCACTGAACACAATTAAATCACCCCCTTGCCGTTTTGCTTCCTGAATGGCATCAATAATCTTATTCGTATTGCTCGAAAAGTTGCCAATGTGGTAATTTTGCTGTGCCAGGAAAATGCGCATATTGCAAATGTCGAATTTTTCAGGCATTAACAACTTTTTGGTTTTGACTTTTGACTCATTTTAAATTCTTAATCACCCAATCATGAAATTCATTACCGTATGTTTATCCCTGTTGTGTTTAATCAGTTGTGGCAATCACGCTGACACCCCGGACGTATCCGACATATCGGTTAATTTGAAAGTAGAAAGATTCGAACAGGATCTATTCGCCATAGACACCAACTATGTAAAAGAAGGACTCATCACACTTGAAAAAAAATATCCCGCCTTCCTTCCCTTATACATCAACCATGTACTCGGACTGGGCCCACTGGTAGATAGCAATGCACTGGCTATTAGTGGCTGCAAATTGTTTTTGAAACTAAACCGAAAACCCTACGAAAAAGCTAATGCCCTGTACAAGAATTTTAATGATGTAAATAAGGAATTAACTTCTGCTTTTCAGTATTGCAAATTTTATTTCCCTGAATATAAAGTGCCATTAATGATAACAACCGTTGGCCCAATGGACGCACTGGCCCCTATGAGCAATCAGGAGCCAAGTCCGAACTTTATGGGAGAAGGATTCATAGCTGTCGGGCTGCAATTTTATTTAGGAAAGGATTTTGATATATATAATGACCCTGATTATGTCAGCCAAATCGCTCCCACATACAGAAGCAGAAGATTCTCCAAAGAGTATATCTCCTCAGATGTAATGAAACTGGTTATTGATGATCTGTATCCCGATAGCAGTGCCCGGCTTTCTTTTACTGAACAAATGATTGAAAAAGGGAAAAGGATAGCCTTACTAAAAAGACTCATGCCTTTCACGCATGACTCTGTCTCTCTTGGATATTCAACCGATCAACTCGCATGGGCAAATAAAAACGAAAGGACTATTTATAATTTTCTGATACAATCCGGCTTACTATACGAAAGAGATCCAATCTTGATAAGACCCTATTTTACGGATGCGCCCTTTACAAGAGAATTCGGAGAAACTTCTCCGGGAAACCTCGGCACATTTATCGGATGGAGAATAACAGAAGCGTATATAGAACAACAAAAGGAAATCGACATGAGGAATTTTATGAAAATGCCAGCACAAAAAATCATGTCAGAAAGTCGATACAAACCTAAATGATCAGGCCAGAGCCGGTTTTTGTCCCAGCATTCTCATCATCCTGAAATGAGAACTTATGGCACTCCATAAAGTATTATTACAATGATACGTCAAATGATGTTCTTTGCATTTTTCCTGAACAATCTTACTTAAAGCAGGGTAATGAACATGACTGATCCTTGGAAAAAGATGATGCTCGATCTGATAATTCAATCCACCTACAAACCATGATATGAATGTATTAGTAGGAGAGAAATTGGCCGTGGTTCTCACTTGGTGGATGGCCCATTCATTTTCGATGAGTAATGGATCCTCTCCCGCCTTCTCAAATGCTAAGTCCTCGACTACGTGAGCCAACTGAAACACAAGGGCAAGTGTCAAGCCCATGCTGAGATGCATAAACGTAAATCCTATGGCCCAATTGCCTGCGCCAAGAAAGTATATAGGTATCCACACATAAAATACCACATATAAAAGTTTACTGAACCAAAATATAAAATGATCAGACAATTTCATTTTTTGAAGAGGGGTTTTATACACTTTCCTTTTGAAGTATTTATTAAAATCCATCATACTTACCCAGGCAAAAGAAGAAATAGCATAGACCAGCACCACATAAATATGCTGAAAGCGATGAGCAGGCACCCATTTCTGCGACTGACACTGACGCATTAATGGGCTCTTTGCAATATCATCATCTACTCCATCCACATTTGTATAAGTATGATGAATGATGTTATGCTTAAACTTCCAAATAAAAGCATTGCCTCCCAGCGCATTCAATGAGTAGCCTAACAACTCATTGACCCACTTCTTACTACTATAACTTCCATGACAGGCATCATGCATGACATTAAACCCAATACAAGCCAAAATAAAACCCAATAATAAACAAAGTGATATTGCTAATGCCAAACTCATAAATTGATACTGAAAAAGCAGCATCAAATAAATTGTTATCGCAGCAGGAATTAATACCAACGTTTTAATATATAGCCTGTAGTCTCCAGTTTTTTTAATATGATTTTCTGAAAAATAAAGATCAACAGAATGTTTAAGATCGGCGAAGAAAAGAGGTTGACTATTGTTGAAACTTACCTTTGGCATGAAAGAATTTTAATGGATGTTTAAAAAATAATAACACTAATACACTAATTCGATTTAGCAGGGGCATATAACTCAAATGCCGGGATTTTTGCTTCAAATAATTTTTGCGTATTCAGATTCTTCATCAAATACATGCCGTGCATTCTGCCCATATCTGTTCTTAGATTACATCCGCTGACATATTGATAATGTTCGGAAGGTTGTATCACGGGCTGCGTACCAACCACTCCTTCTCCCTCCACTTCCTGATAGGCACCATGACTGTCGAAAATAAACCAATGACGCCTTAATAATTGAACCGGAAAATTATTGTTATTCTCAATGGTTATACGGTAGGCAAACATATATTCATGGGAAAGCGGA
>JBKCGY010000193.1:0-6509 GCA_046303015.1 Bacteroidota bacterium
TGTCATCAATCCGGATCATAAATCCATCATTAAACCAGCACCTGTACCCAACACTATCGCCATCAAAGAAAGAAGGTCAGAGCCGGTAGCCAGTCAGACCTACGAAATATATGAAGACAGTATTTCGCTGGCCATATATGATAATGGTGAAATTGATGGAGATACAGTGAGTGTGTTTTTAAATGACAATAAAATAGTTGAAAAGATTGGATTGTCGGCTCAGGCATATAAAATCAGCATTCCTGTGGAGAAAAACAAAGTAAATAAGATCGAGTTGTTTGCAGAAAATCTTGGAAAGATTCCGCCGAACACAGGACTGCTTGTGATCTATAGCGGAGAAAAGCGCTATCAGATATTCTTCTCTGCTACGCTCGAGAAAAATGCAGTCATTTATCTGGAGAGAAAAGAGTAACTACTATTAAGTACGGATCATTACATGGAAGAAAAACTATATCATCTAACGGAATTTGCTCATGCGTCTGGCTGTGGATGTAAGATCGCTCCGGCCGTTTTACAACAAATGCTGTCATCGGTCTCGTTTCAACATAACTCATTTCCAAATCTGATGGCCGGTAATGAAGGCTTTGAGGATGCGTCCGTTATTTCCATTGATAAACAGCGCGCCATTATTTCTACAACAGATTTTTTCACTCCTATTGTAGATGATGCCTTTGACTTCGGCTGCATTGCGGCTGCTAATGCCATAAGCGATGTATATGCCATGGGCGGCACACCCATACTTGCATTGGGAATATTAGGTTGGCCCGTTGAAAAAATTCCTCCTGCTCTCGCCGGAAAAGTATTGGAAGGAGCTTTGTCTGTTTGTAATGAAGCAGGTATCCCGCTGGCAGGTGGGCATAGCATTGATGCGCCCGAACCTTTTTTTGGTTTGTCCGTAAATGGTATGATTGACAAAGCAAACATCAAAAGAAATAATAATATACAGGAAGGTGATCTTCTTTATCTCACCAAACCCATAGGCGTTGGCATCTTATCTGCGGCCATGAAAAGAAAATTGATTGAGCCTGATGATTACACAACTGCATTGAAATGGATGAAAACCCTCAATAAGATCGGAGCAACATTAGGCTCTATGAATGAGGTGCATGCTTTGACAGATGTGACCGGATTTGGATTGTTGGGACATCTGATTGAAATGATTGGATCAGCAGGTTTGAGTATTGAATTACAATACGAGAAAATCCCCGTAATAGAAGCGGCAAAAAAATATCTGGCTCAAAGGGTAGTGCCGGATGCCACCTACCGCAACTGGAATCATTATCAGTCGCATATTTCATTTGGTAAGAATGTAAATGTGATGGAAGCCTTTAACCTGCTACCTGACCCTCAGACGAATGGAGGGTTGCTGATTGCGGTACCTGAGAAAATGCAAAAAGAAATCGAAAATATATTTGTAAAGAATAATTTGAGCTCCTTTGCCC
Source organism: Bacteroidota bacterium (assembly GCA_046303015.1). Taxonomy (GTDB): domain Bacteria; phylum Bacteroidota; class Bacteroidia; order Chitinophagales; family Chitinophagaceae; genus Lacibacter. The sequence goes on from JBKCGY010000193.1 coordinate 1,443, forward strand.
ATCCTATTGGAAAAGTTGTGCTGCAAAAAGAAAAAAGAATTCTAGTAGAATAAGTAATTGGGTGATAGATATCATACAAGTGCCTGACTGCATAATAGTATAGCCTGTTTGTGTTGAAATATTTTTGTGTCGCTAAGTTTACTGCTTATACATTTCTTTTAATTTTCTTTAGAAAAACACTAAAGGCGACACGTTGAAATACTACTTCGTTATATTATTGTTGTTTATTGTATCATCAGGTCTTGTACAGGCTCAGAGACCAAAGAGTAAAACTGATAGCTTCCCCTCAAACAATATTTACCTAAACCTTTTGGGAGACGCTTCGTTAGTTTCGATTAATTATGAAAAGAAATTTTATGTCCGTCCTAATTATTTTTTAACCGCTAAAATCGGTGTTGGATACAATGAAGAATTTGATATATGTATCTGGGGAGAGTGTGAAAGACCAGAATCATATCTAACCATACCAGCACATATTTCAGTAAATGTGGGAAAAGGTCGCCATTTTTTTGAAGGAGGAATAGGGGGAACGATAATCAGAGGGGTAGAAGCTAATGACTTCATATTATATACAATATTGGGATATAGATTATATCCCTTAAGAAAAAACAAAATAAGTTTTAGGATATATGGCGAAATTCCATATTCCGGGATATTAACAGAAAGCATTCTTTTTATCCCGGTGGGAGTCAGTCTTGGCTTAAGTTTTTAACCTCCAGAAAAGATTCAAAATAGTTGAACCACATACAGCCTTGTTGAATTAAGCTCGCAATGACACTATAACAATGTATCAATAGCTGCCGCTAACGCTCTATCTTTCTCTGTAATGATATTCCCGGCATCATGAGTACTCAGCCAGATTTCAACACAATTCCAAACGTTGCTCCACAAAGGATGATGGTTTTGTTTCTCGGCTTCCAAAGCAACCCGGCTCATAAATCCAAAGGCCTCTGAAAAATTGTTAAATTGAAACTTTTTATACAATTGATTATTTACTTCCTGCCACATAAAAGATCATTAAAAAATTAAATTGAATCTGTTTTTAACATTGTTGTGCGCCAACTCTGTAACCAGTTGTACGCCCTGTATGTTTCTGATATCTTCTATCAGCAAAGCACCCTCTTCCCTAGATGGCAACTCTCCTTTTCTAAGCCATAAATAATCCAGATGTTTGAACTCGGGCAACATATACTCCCCGTCATATAGATTCCTGTATAAATAATTGATCAAAGAAACACCCGGCTCCTGAAATTCAAACACCGGAAAAAAATAGTCTCTTTTTTTACGCATGATCTTGATCTCCAGGTCGTTGTTGATCCTGAAATCAAAACCAATGGAATGATTAGCCTGCCAAACAAACTGATGAGCCGCCATGGGCGCCATGATGCCCAGCAAAACGGTATCCTCAAAAAATTCATCAGCCAGCAGATCATTGTCAAGCATCAGTTTCATAATCGGCTATTTTTTTACAAACGAAGATAATGCCAAATATTAAGACCCCGCCAATCACCCATGTCAAAGGCCGATACAATTATATGTATATACATTTAATTTACTATCTTTGTAAAAAAATACATCTTATCACTCAAACACGTATTATGAAAAAAACAATGATTGCCTCCGCTGTTCTGATCGGTTTTGTATCACTAACAGCTTTTATCAATGCCCCTGAAAAAGAAAAGATCTCATTGGCAGCACCTGCATTTCAGGAATTAACCAAATGGAGTATTGACAAACCCCACACCGCCGTAAGATTTGCCGTAAGTCATATGGTAGTAGCAGAAACCGAAGGCACTTTCAAGGTATTCGATGGTTCAGTTGAACATAGTAAAGCTGACTGGAGTGACGCCAAGATCAACTTCAACATTGATGTCAATTCGATCAATACAGACAATGACTATCGTGATAAACACTTGAAGAGTGATGACTTTTTCAATGCAGAAAAATATCCGACCATGACTTTTAAAAGTACGTCTTTTAAACCTCTGGGTAATAACAAATATGAATTAAATGGCAACCTTACGATTCGTGATGTAACCAAACCCATCAAATTTGATGTAAGTTTTGGTGGTTTATCTGCCAACAAAGAAAAAGCGGGTTTTAAGGCCACCGGCAGCATTAATCGTTTTGATTACAATTTAAAATGGGATAAAATAACCGAAGCGGGAGAACTAGTAGTAGGGAAAGAAGTAGAAATAACAGTAAGGGTAGAATTGAATCGTCAAAAACAATAATACTTCCTCATCTAAACAAAAAAGCAGCCTAATGGCTGCTTTTTTGTTTTTAAGCTACATCGCTAAATAAATGCGGATGTTCTTGTACATACAACATCAGCTTAGCTGATTTTTGTATGCCCAATTTTTGATAAATATGATGTCGATGTACCTCAACCGTCTTAAAACTGATCCCCAACTTCTCTGCTATATCTTTCGCACTTAAACCCTTATACACCCAGTAGGCAACCTGCCGTTCCTTTTTTGTAAGCAGGCTTTTTTCTGTTACATCAGAGGTATCAGATAATTCATGAGAGAATAGATCTTCTACTTCTTTACCACGATATATCTCTCCATTCAAAACCACCTGCATGGCTTCTTTCATTTCTTCTAAAGTAGATGTCTTAGTAAGATAGCCATCCACCCCAAAGGCAAAGGCTTTTTTTACCGTTCCGACATCAGCATACCCGGAAACTGCAAGAAATTTAGTAGTAGGAGATAGTATTTTAAGCTCTTTAATCATATCAAGCGAACTGCCATCTGAAAGAAGTATGTCGAGTAAGACAATGTCGATGGGATAGCTTTGTAAAGCCTCTTTTAAGGCAAGACAGGAGCTTACCTGATCCACTACCTTATATATTTCCGATTTAGATAGAAAGGCTCCCCACATTTGCGCCATCATGGTATGATCGTCCGCAATTAATATTTTTACTGGATTCATCTTCAGGTAATTCAAGCAATGTTTTGATTTGCCAAAACTATGCAATAAATAAGATTATGAATTCGCCATTCATAATATTTTTAAGCCGGCAGCGTACGATCGTTTGTTGCATAAGCAATTCTTTGTAGCTATCTGTGAATGTCTTTTCTTTGCAGCAAATTTTTAAATCGGGTTTATCCCGGAATATTCTTTCAAAGCAAAACATTCAATTATGAGTTCCATTATCAGTGTACATGCAAGACAAATTCTTGACAGCCGCGGAAACCCTACGGTTGAAGTTGACGTAGTTACCGAAGCCGGTTTTTTAGGTAGAGCCGCCGTTCCGAGCGGAGCTAGCACGGGAAAACACGAGGCTGTTGAATTGAGAGATGGTGACAAAAGCAGATACATGGGCAAAGGTGTTTTGAAAGCCGTAGAAAATGTAAATAATGTCATCGCTAAAGAATTGGTAGGTATCAGCATATCTGAACAAACATATATTGATCATCTACTGATCAAGCTTGATGGAACAGATAATAAAGCAAAACTTGGCGCCAATGCAACGCTTGCCGTGAGCATGGCGGTTGCAAAAGCCGCAGCTGAAGAAGCCGGACTTCCTCTGTTTCGTTATTTAGGTGGCGTAAACGGAACCATTCTTCCGATGCCCATGATGAATATCATCAACGGAGGGGCACATGCCGATAACAAAATAGATTTTCAGGAATTTATGATCATTCCTGTGGGTGCTCCTTCCTTCAGTGAAGGTCTGCGCTGGGGTGTAGAAGTATTTCATCATCTGAAATCTGTTCTGAAAAAGAAGGGATATAGTACCAATGTAGGAGATGAGGGCGGCTTCGCTCCTGAAATCAAAAGCAACGAGGAAGCCATCGAAACTGTACTGGAGGCAATCAGTGCTGCAGGTTATAAGCCCGGTTCTGATATTGCCATCGCTATGGATGCTGCTTCCAGCGAAATGTATGATGAGTCGGCCCACACATATAAATTCTATAAGAGCAACCCCGATAAAGTAATCACCAGCGATGAAATGGTAGCCTACTGGACCGAATGGGTCAATAAATATCCGATCATTTCTATTGAAGATGGTATGGCAGAAGACGATTGGGAAGGCTGGAAGAAATTAACGGATGCCATTGGAAGCAAATGTCAGCTGGTAGGTGATGATCTGTTTGTAACCAATGTTAAAAGATTGAAAGAAGGTATTGATAAAGGGATTGCCAACAGTATTCTTATTAAAGTAAACCAGATCGGTACTGTTACCGAAACCATCAATGCCGTTCAAATGGCACAACATGCAGGATATACCTCTGTAATGAGTCACCGCAGTGGAGAAACAGAAGATACAACTATTGCGGATCTGGCAGTTGCCTTAAACTGCGGACAAATCAAAACCGGATCTGCCAGTCGTACGGATCGTATGGCCAAGTACAACCAGCTGATCCGTATTGAAGAAATCCTTGGAGAAAATGCGATCTATCCAAAAGGAAAGATTAAATTTGGCAAATAATGGCCGGTTATTCCGGCTTTGCTTAATATGAAGTATATCCCCGGTATATTCAAAAACAAATATTTTATAGCATTCACAGCCTTTATGGTGTGGATGCTATTTTTTGATGATAATAACTTTATTGAGCAATTCAACCGCTTCCAAAAACTACACCAACTCAAAGAAAGCAGTGCCTATTTCAACGAAAAAATAAATGCCGCATCCACCGAATTGAAAAGAAGAGAATCGGACCCTGCTGCTTATGAACGGATAGCCAGAGAAAAATACTACATGAAAAAGGCGAACGAAGATGTCTTCATCTTTGAAGAATAATCCATCCCCCAACACAATAACCGGACCTTCCTTTGCGTTTTATAGAAAATATCGGCAAATGAAGGCAAACATTAGTCCGGAAGATCTCATCCTATACATCTACAAAGAAACGTCATTGGAGCAAACGCTTTGTATTGAGCAGGCCCTTCAGGAAGACTGGACCCTTATGGAAAAGTGCAAGGTCTTAAGAGCCGCTGTCAAAAGATTGGATGACATGAAACAATCTCCCCGCACCGAAGCAGTATTGAATATCCTACACTATGCAACTGAAAAGAATGCAAAAAGCATGAATATTTTCCAAGGAAAATCAGGAAAAG
>JBKCGY010000194.1:0-8221 GCA_046303015.1 Bacteroidota bacterium
ACATCTCGGTTATAATCAAATGCAAGCCGGGCTGTAATCATACTACCCCCTTTATTAGCGGTTTCGATAACCACCACGGCATCTGCCATGCCGGCTACAATACGGTTGCGCGTGGGGAAGTTATGTTTATCGGGTAAGGTACCACTTTTAAATTCTGTTAATAAGCCCCCATTTTGACTAAGCATTTCTTTGGCGAGATTTTTATGATGACTAGGATAGATGGTATCCAGTCCATGGCCCAGTACACCTACCGTAGGAATCTGAAGATACAAACATTGTTTATGTGCCAGCGCATCAATGCCGGCCGCCAGTCCGCTAATGATTAAGGGGTCGTAAGGTGTAAGATCCTGAATCAGTTGTTGAGTTAAGTGTTTACCGTATTCTGTATGATTTCTAGTGCCGATGATGGCAATGGTTTTTCTTTGATTCAGATCGGCTGCTCCTTTATAATATAAAATTGTTGGCGGGTCGTAACAGTGCAGAAGTTTTTGAGGATAGGCTTTATCTTTTATAAACAATACCTCGATTTTATATTTTTCTATGAACGAAATTTCTTTTTCAATTAGATTGAATTCATGAAAAGATTTGATGGCAGTCGCTCTGATCTCGCCGATCCCTTCAATTTTTTCCAGGGTGGATTTTTTGGCTTTGAATACAGCTTCTGCATTTTCAAAATGCTCCATGAGTAATCTGGCCTGTACCGGACCAATTTGCGGGACTTCGGGTAATGCGAGTTGATACAATAACTCGTTAGTAGGTGTCATAGTTAGCGTTTTATCAGGTCAGCAAAAAATATCCGTGTAAAATTACTTATTCTTTTGCTATCACCTTCAATTCTGTTCTTCTGTTTTGAGCTCTTCCTTCCTCCGTATCATTGGTCGCCACGGGTTGAGTAGCACCCAAACCTTTTGCGCTCAGCCTGCGCGGGGCCACTCCTTTTCCAATTAAAAAATCTACCACGGCTTTAGCGCGGTTATTCGACAGCGTTAGGTTGTCGGCATCTTTCCCCACATTATCAGTATGACCGATGATTTCAATACGAAGCGTTTGGTTTTCCCTTAGTAATTGGATGACTTTTTCAAGCTCAATGGTCGAAGTGGGTTGTAATTCAGCAGAACCGGTGTTGAAAAATATATTCTCTAAAATAATTTTAGATCCCGCTTCAATTGGAATCAGGGGTATATCTTTTTGATAAATATTGTTTTTTGCTGATTGCTCAAGAAAGAAGGAGGATGAGTAAAATAAATAACCCTTTCTCGCCACATTAAAAGCATAATTTTTGCCGGAAGGTAATGGTACCAAATAGGTGCCATCATCATTCGTTTGCAATTTTGAAATCAGATTGCCGGTGTTTAGTTCGATCAGTTCAATGATAGCAGGAAGGCCTTCCTTATTCTTTTTATCAAACACTTTTCCGCTTACCCAATAAGTTGCCAGCGGACGTGCATAGGTTGGGAGAACAAACTGATAGATATCCAGTCCCCCTTTGCTATCTGATCGGTCACTGGCATAATAAGCGGTTTTCCCATCAGCCGAAACAATTAATGTCCCCTCATCATTAATCGTATTAATAGGATATCCCAGATTTTCAGGTATCCCCCATGTTCCGCTTGCATTCTTGCGCATCAAAAAAAGATCCGTTCCACCGTAGCCCTGATGACCATTGCTGGTAAAATAGAAAGTTTGATTGTCGGCATGAATGAAAGGACTGCTTTCGTCTCCTACCGTATTAATTTGCGGCCCCATATTTTCAGGAAATCCCCAGCGACCGTCGGGCTGTACGTTACTCACATATAAATCACTTCCGCCGAAACCACCAGGGAGTCGGGCAGCAAAGTAGAGTGATCTTTTATCAGGAGAGAGACAAGGTTGACTTTCCCATTGATCGGTATTGATGATCCTGCCAAGATTTTGTCCTTCACTCCATTTGTCTTTCATGAGATAAGACACATATAGATCACAACTTCCTTCTCCATCTTCTCTGTTGCATGCCGTGTACACCAGCATTTTACCATCTTGGGAAATATTTTGTGCGCCTTCGTTCTGCATACTGTTTACATTGCCGGGCATTGGGATGGCTGTACCCCAGGCGTCATTAGTTTTAGCACTGACAAAAAAATCTTCATTATTGTTGATACGACGGGTAAATACAAGTTGGCTTCCGTCTATGGTTAAAGAAGGAAAATATTCTGAGTGTATACTATTGATATCGTCTCCAAGATTTTGAGGAGTGAATATATATTTATCATTTTTGTGTATATCCGCAAACTGAACAGCAAACGCATAACTTTTTTTTCTAAAGAAGGCACTCTTTTTAAATCGGTCAGACAAATTGGGTTTGGCCAGTAATTTATTAATTGCGAAAAGGGCTTCATTAAACCGTCCGTTTCCTGCAAGAGATATGGAATAGGGCAGAAGAAAGTTAAAGCCGTAAGCGGTATCCAGTAAAATCCCTTTTTCATACGCCTGTACAGAGGCGGCATATTTTTTCTGATCGGCATAAATACCGGCTTTACTCAGCCAGGCATCTACGAATTTCGGATCGGCAGCAATGCATTCATCTAATAGCACCAGTGCTTTGTCGTAGTTTTTTACTTGAGATTCATTCAATGCAATGCCGTATTTGTATCCGAGTTTTTTGGGGATATTTTCGGGGTTATACCATTGGGAGAATGCATAGTTGCCAGACAATATAAGGTATGCAAGAATCAGATTTTTCATGTTGGATACAATTTACGAGGAAGAAGCCATTTTTAAGTCAAAATTCAAAAGGCAAAACCCAAAAGGTGCGTTAATAAAGTTTCTAAATTTTATTAATTTTTCCCCCATAGCGAGGGGTTTAAACCCCTCGCTTGGGACGTATAACAAAATAATTTTACGGCACCCCGATATACTTGTGGATTTGCAGACTCAATCTCCATTGAGGGTGCTCTTTGATGTAATCGATGATTAAAGGTGTTACTACTTCTTTTTTATCCCACTCGGGTTGCAGATATAATTTACAGTTAGGATTTACCTGTTTTGCAAATGACTCCGCCCAATCGAAATCGGATTTATTGAATACGACCACTTTTAACTCATGAGCTTGTGGAAGAATATCGGGCAGTGGAGCTTTAAATTTTTTCGGAGACAGACAGATCCAGTCCCACGATCCGCTTACCGGATGTGCGCCGGAAGTTTCGATATGTGTTTTGAATTCCTGCTGTTGCAGGGATTGAGTAAGTGCGGTGAGATTATGCATCAGCGGCTCTCCGCCCGTGATGACAACTATTTTTTCTTTTCCTTTTGGAACTGCGTTAAGAGCTGCATCAACAATTTGATCAACCGAATATTTTGGGTGTTTATCTGCATCCCAGCTATCTTTCACATCACACCAAACGCAACCCACATCACAACCGCCCAGGCGGATAAAATACGCTGCTTTTCCCTGATGATAACCTTCGCCCTGTAGGGTGTAGAAGGATTCCATAACAGGGAGTAATTGTGTATGCATCATGTAACTAAAACGAATTATTGTGCAATATGTTTTTGATAGGCCTTCCAGGTATTCATCATCAGACCGGCAATAGTCATTAAGCCTACGCCACCCGGTACCGGAGTGATGGCACTACTTATTGGGGCCACTTCATCAAACTTCACATCTCCCTTAATGGCAAAACCGGATTTTTTTGAGGGATCGGGGACGCGGGTGATACCAACATCAATAATAACGGCACCCGGCTTTATCATATCGGCAGTTACAAATTCAGTTTTGCCTAAAGCGGCAACCAGTATATCCGCCTGTAAACAAATTTCTTTCAGATTTTCAGTAGCTGAATGACAGAGGGTAACGGTGCAGTCACCCGGATAACCTTTACGACTAAGCAGGATACTCATGGGGGTACCCACGATATGACTTCTGCCAATGACAACTGCGTGTTTGCCTTTAGTTTGAATCTGATAATATTCCAGCATTAATAAAATGCCGTAGGGGGTTGCCGGAATGAATGTCGGTGAACCGCTGGCCATCATGCCTACGTTATACGGATGAAAACCATCTACATCTTTTGAGGGTGTGATGGCATGAATGATCTTTTCTTCAGAAATATGTTTGGGTAAAGGTAATTGCACCAGGATCCCGTCGATGTTGGAGTTTTGATTTAACGATTCGATTGTATGTAATAATTCGGCTTCTGAAATATTTTCTTCCAATCGGATGAGGGTAGAATCGAAACCGATTTGGGTACAGGTTTTTACTTTAGAAGCTACATAGGTTTCGCTGGCGCCGTTATTGCCAATGAGAATAGCGGCCAGGTGGGGTTTTCGTTGCCCAGCCTGAATGACTTTGTCGGTTTGATCTTTTATTTTTTGCAGGATAGCGTCGGATGCTTTTTTCCCTTCCAGTAATTGCATGGTGTAAAATTACTTCACACGATTCGTTTTCAAACGCAAATAATCGTTTAAATGAGGATTTTATTCAAAACAGATTTGAATTTTGTTAAGCTAACTTGTTTAAAGCCGATCTATGCAACACCTAATTACTCTTATGTTATGTCTGTGGGCGATGAATGTTCATGCTCAACATCTTCCCGATCCTTTATTGTCGGCAGTGGTGGGGGTGGGTGGATATAGTAAATCTAATACGGATGTTTTCGGAGCATTATGTAATCCGGCTTCTGTAGCTAATGTAGAAAATTTTACGGTTGGGATATATGGCGAGCGAAAGTTTCTGCTAACGGGTTTGCAGCAATTCTGTGGTGTGGTGGCGATTCCTTTACCATCATCGGGAGTAGGTTTGCAGTTGGATTATGTGGGTTCTTCGTTAATGAATGAGACGGCAATCGGATTGGTGTATGGCAGGAGGTTAGGGGACCGGATGGTGGCGGGCGTACGATTCAGATATTATGGGTTGCGCGTGCCCGGCTATGTGCAAGCCTCGGCCCTTTGGGCCGAGGCGGGGGTAACCTACCAACTTTCCGATCGGATCCGCGCCGGATTTTCTTTTAGTCGTTCCACGAACAATAAAATTCATAATGAGGAACCGGATCTTTCGCAGTCCTTCCGAATGGGGGTCGGATATGAAGCCTCATCCCGTTTATTTATTATGAGCGAATGGGTCAAGGAAACTCGTAAAGAAATTCAGGGCAATGTCGTTTTGTTATATGCTTTTGAAGAAGGATTTCGTCTGCGAATGGGTTGGCATACTTATACATCACAACCTATCATAGGTGCCGGTTTATATTGGCAAAAAACATGGATCGATATTCTTTTTGCCTATCATCCATATTTAGGATTTACGCCGGGCCTACAATGTGTGTTTTCTCCAAAAGAAAAAAAAGTGGAATCAAAATGAGAATCTATAAACATCTCTATATATTCATTATTGTCTTACATTTTCTAGTGGGAGTGCTTTCTGCTCAGGAGACATCTGATCATGTACAGGAACAACCCATAGAACAACTTGGAGAGTCCGAATCTTTTGTGGCGGAAGATGATGCCTTGATCCGTCATTATCAATATCTTCTTCAAAATCCACTGGATATCAATAAGGCTCAGCAGCAGGATCTGGAAGAATTAAATACGTTATCTCCCATACAGATCACATCTTTCCTGACCTATCGAAAATTAAATCAGTATTTGATTTCTATTTATGAGCTTCAGGCTATTCCCTTTTGGGATCTGATTACGATTAAAAAGTTGCTGCCTTATATTTCTTTATCTGATCATTTCCAAAGAAAGGCAAATTGGAAAACAAGTTGGCGAGAGGGCATGCATCAGATTCTATTTGGCACATCAATAAAATCAGGTCGATCTTCCAGCCCTACTCCTGTCAACCAGCATGATCTTTCTGGTAGCAATGAGCGAGCTTATATCAGATATAAATATCAATTTAAAAAATCATTACAGTACGGAATTACAGCCGAGAAAGATGCAGGCGAAACCTGGTTTAAAGGTGTACAGAAATATGGATTTGATTTTTATAGTGCACATATTACGATGGCTAATAACGGGAGGTTAAAAATGCTTATTCTGGGCGACTATGTAGTGAATATGGGACAAGGTTTACTGATATGGCAGTCCATGGCTTTTCGTAAAAGTTCAGAAGTGATGCTGATCAAACGGCAGAGCCCTGTTATTCGTCCTTACCATTCCTTTGGAGAATACTTGTTTCAACGGGGAGTGGCTGCTACCGGAGTGTATCGATATTGGTCGCTTACAGGATTTGTATCTCTTCGCCATTTCGATGCGACCATCAGAACAGATAGTACTGGCCGACAAAAATATTTTTCTTCTATCAATAGTTCGGGGCTTCATCGTACTCAATCAGAAATAAAGAATAAAGGTTCTTTGCCCATGCTTATAGGCGGGGGCAGTCTGAAATATGAACGTATCAGCGGACATGCAGCCATTAACGTTATCTATACTGATTTTGGAGATATTGTTCAGCAAAAAGACAGACAACCTTATAATCTTTATGCATGGCAGGGAAGTCGTTATGCCAATATGAGTATAGACGGGGCTTATACCATAAAAAATATTCATCTATTTGGAGAGTATGCCCTGCATCATTTTCGTGATCAGGCTTTCCTGGGTGGTTTGATGATGAGTATGGATTCAAAAGTAGACTTTTCGTTGTTGTACAGGAATATGAGTCCCGGATATCAGACTCATTTTGGGAATGCATTTACTGAATCTACTTTGCCCATGAATGAGAAAGGATTATACATGGGGCTTATCATAAGGCCGGCCTATACCTGGGCCATTAATATGTATACTGATATTTTTCGATTTCCTTGGTTACGGTATGCGGTTGATGCCCCTTCCGGAGGGAAAGAATATATGGTACAACTCTCCCGCAGCATTCGAAGGAAATCTCATTTTTATATACGATACCGGCATGAAGAAAAAGGGAAGAATGTGATCCTTGATCCCGGAGAGATCAGAGAAGGTGTTGAGGTATACAGAAAGATGAATATGAGGGCTCAAACTGAATTCCAATATAATAAGGAATGGACTATCAGAAACCGAATGGAATGGATAACCTACAAGGAGGCTCGAGGTATGAAACAGACCGGCTTTTTATGTTTTCTGGAAGCATTCTATAAACCGATGCTTCAGCCTTATGCTTTTAATGTAAGGTTTCAATATTTTGAGGCAGATAGTTATGATAGCCGAGTGTATGCTTATGAGAATGATGTTTTATACCAGTTTTCCATACCTACTTTTTACGGCAGCGGGTATAAATTTTTTTTAAATGGGAAAGTCAATTTCCATAAGCCCTTTACTTTTTGGGTCAAACTATCCAGAATGTGGCACCATAATCTTTGGATTGACGAGTTGAAATTGCAATTATTACTGGAAATCGGAAAAAATGCATGATTTCTGTCACGTTTTTAAATTGAAAACACAATTATTTGAATTCCAGGCAAAATTTATTTTAATGTTTAACATTTTTTTAATACTTTCAAACATCTTTTTTAACCAAAACCTACGCAAATGAGAAAAATTGCTTCTCTATTATTATTGCTATTCACTTGTGCTCTTGTTTATGCACAACAAAAAACGGTAACAGGTACAATAACCGGTGAAGATGGAAAGCCGCTATCAGGAGCTACTGTATCGGCAAAAGGTTCCACAGAATCAACATTAACGGATGCCGGCGGTAAATTTTCACTTAATGTAAGTGACAAAGTAAAGTCTGTAATCATTTCTTACGTTGGACTAGGAACTCAGGAAGTAAGTATAGGTTCAGGTAATATTTCTGCACAGTTAAAAGCAAAGGCTTCTGAGGTGGGTGAAGTTGTGGTGGTAGGATATGGTACAAAATTGAAAAAGGATGTTACGTCCTCTATTTCTAAAGTTACTGCAAAAGAATTTCAGAATCTTCCTTTGCCGAGCTTTGAACAAGCCTTACAGGGAAGGGCAGCGGGCGTATTTATTAATACCGGTAGCGGTAAACTTGGACAGGGTCTTAACGTAAGAGTAAGAGGTATTTCTTCTATCTCTGCTAATCAACAACCCTTTGTCGTAATTGACGGAGTGCCTGTGGTAAATCAATCTTTAGGAAGTGCCACCGAGCCCGATAATCCTTTGGCTACTTTAAACCCGGATGATATTGAAAGCATAGAAGTTTTGAAAGATGCTGCATCTTCCGCTATATATGGATCAAGAGCATCTAATGGTGTATTATTGATTACTACTAAATCAGGCAAGAAGGGCCGTACTAAATTAAATCTTGGAT
>JBKCGY010000195.1:0-14708 GCA_046303015.1 Bacteroidota bacterium
ACCTGAAAAGGAAATGAAATCGGGGGAGCAATATGAAGTCGGTATTCTATTGACAGGCTTCGCATCATTTAATCTGAATACGGGGAAAGCATATTTCAAGGGGGCGAGTGATCGTTTTATTCAAACTGCTAAACTCTATCATCAAAAACATATCAAAAAAATTATTGTCTCAGGGGGGAATAGCAGCATTATCAAATCTAGGCAAAAATTTAAGGAAGGAGATTTTGTTGCAGAACAACTACAGCAACTAGGCATTCCTGCAAAAGATATATTATTGGATAATCAAAGTCGAAATACACACGAGAATGGTTTATTCAGCAAAAGAATCATAGATTCATTAAAAATACCACCACCCTATTTGCTGATCACATCTGCTACACATATACCCCGATCCCAACATGTATTTAATAAAATTGGCTTACATACAACCGCCTACGCCTGTCATTTTACTGCCATTGGCAACCCTATAGATTTTCCTGGTGTATTAATGCCCAACGTGGAAGCATTTGAATTATGGAATACGTTCATGAAAGAAAACGTAGGTTTATTGATATATAAACTTACCGGGAAAGCTTAAATCGGATTTACAATAACGCCGGGTATAGTTTTCATCAAATTGAGGATTTCTTCAGATCGGTATGCGGGAACAGATACCTGCATTCTACAAAATAATTCTATTCTTTTATCCTCCAGTGTTCCACCATTGGATTGTAAAATCCTTAAGACCTCATCTAATTTAAGATAATCACATTCAATCAAAAACTTATACTCTATTTGTTTTCTAACATGAGGAGTAGATTGTAGCACAAATGATGTGACTTGTTTATAGGCCTGTATGAGCCCCGATGTTCCCAATAAGACCCCACCAAAATATCGGACTACTACCACTGCCACATTCACCAGATTTTTACTTTTGATCTGTGCCAGAATAGGCTTGCCTGCCGTACTGGAAGGCTCTCCATCATCACTTGACCGATACAGACTTCCATCAACTCCTATAACATAAGCATAACAATGATGATTGGCCTTAGGATGTTTAATTTTAATATCAACTAATCCTTTTTTAAAATCTTCAACTGATTGCACCGGAAAACTTATCGCAATGAAACGACTACCGCGATCTTTGTATTCAGCCTCTGCAGACTGTTCAATTGTGTAATATAAAAAAGCTGAATTTTCACTCATAACTTAACCAAAAGCGATCAGAGAAATAGCAATAACAGACAATATGATGCCTAAAAAATTAATCTTACTTAATTTCTCATTGAGAAAGATGGCTGCGATCAAGGTACTAAACAACACTATACCCATATTGGCAACAGGAATAATAGAAGAGCTATTACCCGGATTAAGTTTTAATACTCGAACAAGACACCATAGTGAAAAATAATTGGGTACGCCGATAGCAATACCCGTAAAAACAGATCGTATATCAAACCGCTCTTTCCCAGTAAAAAGCCTACCTATTAAAACAACAGAACCAATCAAGCCGGCTACCCCAAAAGCAGTAATCATGTATATATTGCTATTGCTATCATTTATAAAATTCGCTTCTACATATTTGATAAGGGTATCCAGCAATCCACTACTGACAAATAAAACCAAAGGGAGCATCATAAAACTCCAATTAATCCCGAATGAACCTTCTGTTTTATTGGAAGGATAACAAGTCAATAAAACAGCGGCCAACGCGATGAACACACCGGCGATCTTAAAATAAGTTACGGATTCATTATAAAGAAATAAAGAAAAAAGAAAAGGGATGACTAGCGATAATTTGTTTGCAACAGAAGCAATGGCTACCCCTGACTTACGAGTTGTATAGGCAATCAGATTAAAAATGGATATAAACATAGACCCCATCAGTAATGACCAGGGAAACCATTCTGCAACAGATATTGACCCTAAAGAAGGCACGCTGCCATCCAAAAGAATACCCGTAAACACACAAGTGAAATAATTAAATATGATGGCCTGAAAGGTAGAAATACCCAAACGTCCGGCAATTTTAAAGGCAATGGTAAGCCAGGAACTAAATACAATGGCACCAGCAAGATATAACATCAGTTAAATTTATTATTATGATTGTAAAAGTAGGATATGATATCGTCTTCGAAACGATCTTCTTCATGAAGAGTAGCATTCAATAATACCGGTGCACATATGCCTCTTTCCACTTTCATTTTTGAATTTGTAATTACTCTTGCCTCATCCCAGCATCCAGCCTGTAAAAAGAAAGATAAAATCTGCGCCCCCCCTTCAATCAGCACACTTTGAATATTATTTTTCAATAATGCCTTACATACCGCTTCAGGCAAATTACGACCCTTATCTAATGTACTGTATGTGAGTATTCCTTCCTCATTTTTAATTTCATTCAGAATAATTGTCTTGACTGTTCCATCAAATAGATAAAAGTCTTTTTTCAAACTTAATTGTCTATCTAAGACTATTCTTACTGGCTGGGCACCCATCCCCGACCGATTATTCAGATAAGGATTATCCAGCATAACCGTTCGTGATCCTACCAAAATAGCAGACTCCTCGCTTCTCCAGCGATGCACCAATTTGTTAGTCATCTCACTACTAATCCTTAATCGCTCTGAAGTGCCCGTACCTATATACCCATCGGCTGTTTGAGCCCATTTTAAAATAATATAGGGACGGTGTTGGGTATGCTGGCAGAAAAAACGTTTATTAATGTTCTCAGCTTCTTTTTGTAAAACACCTAATCTTACCTCTATTCCATGTTCCCGTAAATGTTCGATACCCTTACCATTTACCTGATAAAAAGGATCGCGGCAACCGATAACCACTTTGGGTATCTTATATTGTATGATCAACTGATCGCAGGGAGGCGTTTTACCCTGATGAGCGCAGGGCTCTAAGGAAACATAGAGCGTAGATCTTGTAAACAAATACTCATTACCCCTTTGAATCGCATCCTTTATACAATTCACTTCCGCATGCGGACCGCCATAGTATTCATGCCAACCCTCTCCTATAATTCTGTTATCGTGAACCAACACAGCACCCACCATCGGATTTGGTGCTACCCATCCAATCCCCTTCAAAGCAAGGTCCAGACAGCGATACATATATTGCTCCTCGAGTGATAACATCAGACAAAAGTAAGTCATTCGTAACAAGCCATGATTTTATATCGTATTTTAGATGCATTCAAAGAATGATCAGAGAATGGACTGGCAGCAATTTATACTTACCCATCAAACAAAAATTGAATCTGAATTTGGTAAAGAAGAAAGCATTGCTATTTTAAAAAATACAGCAGCGTATATTACCCGGAAACAATATGCTGAGATCAGAAGTGAAAAGATAGATCCAATGGATCTAAGAAAAGCTGAAGAAATGATCTCGCAATTAAATGAAGGCAAACCGCTGCAATATGTGACGGGAGAAGCATGGTTTTATAAGTATCTATTCAAAGTAAATCCCTCTGTTTTGATTCCCCGTCCTGAGACCGAAGAGCTAATCGAATGGATGCTTCATGGCTTCAAACAAGAGGAAACACCAAATCAATCCTATAAAATTCTGGATATCGGAAGTGGTAGTGGATGTATTCCTGTATGCTTGAAAAAAGAAAGACCACAAGATACGATCTGTAGTATTGACATAAGCGAAGAAGCGCTGGAGTTAGCGAAGAAAAATGCCAAAAATCTGCAAGCAGATATTCAGTTTATTCAAATGAATTTTTTGGAAGAAAGGGAATGGACTTCACTTGAATGCTATGATTACATTATCAGCAATCCACCCTACATACCATTAAGAGAGAAAGACCATTTAGATAAACAAGTTCGCGATTTTGAGCCTCAACTTGCCCTCTTTGTACCGGACAATCGCCCATTGTTGTTTTATGAAAAAATAGCTTCTTTTGGACTAACGCATTTAACACCCGAAGGTCGCATTTACGTTGAAATGCACCAGCAATTTGCACAACAAACCAAATCTGTTTTTGCAAACAAAGGATACAAAAAAGTTGAGATTAAAAAAGATATTAGCGGGAATGAAAGAATGCTAATGGCAAGCTTACCATAAATTACTCTACCCCTTTCTTATCTACACTCATCACTGCTTTAACGCCCAAACGATCTGCCGCTCGTAAAACAGCCGCAAAGCTTTCAATCGTAGCATTTCTGTCGGCATTAATCACGATGCTTACTTCTTCTCCTCCCTTGCGCTTGCTATTGATAACCTGAGACAGTGTAGAGTCCATCATTAAAGGGTCAATCGGTTTAGCTCCCACAAAAAAATGATTAGTAGCATCAATGGATACAACCACCGTTTGTTTGCTACGGGTATTGCTTTTGGCTTTGGGCAGAGAGGCTTTACGTACGTTGGGGTTTGCGAGCGTTGATACAATCAAAAAGAACATGAGGAGAATGAAAAGGATATCATTCAATGCATCTGTGAATACTTCTGTTTCTCCTCTGTGTTTCTTACGAAGTTGCATGGCTCAATAATTATGAACGGGTGGGTTCTTGTAATACATCCAGGAAATCAGCAGCGGCCGATTCAATCAGGTTTGCTGTTTTATCAACCTGTGCCTGTAGAATATTATGTAACAGATACGCCATCATACCAATGACCAGCCCCGTGATTGAGCTGATTAATTTTGTATAAATACCTCCGGCAATCGTACTTAACTCATATTCACCCGTTGCATTGATATTATAAAACAATTGCATCAATCCCACCAGCGTACCCACAAACCCAAAAATTGGAGCGACCTTTGACACCACGGATAGTATATTAATATTCTTTTCAAGTTTAAATAATTCCAACTGAGCTACATTTTCCATGCTGGAGTTAATGGCATCGATTGGCTTACCAATTCTTTGCAAACCCTTATCGATCATGCGACCAACAGGGTGGCTTGCGTTTTTAGCGAAATTTCTGGCGGCCGTAACATTCCCACTCAGAATGTTATCACGAATGATATTCATAAAGTTTTCATCCACCGAAGATGCTTTTTTGATTGCCATCCATCTTTCTGCAAAAAAATAAATCGTTGCGATGCTCAAGATTAACAGCGGAATCATGATCCAGCCTGCTTTCATGAGCAAATCGATCAAATGCATTTCCTGAGGAGCAACCGTTGTTGGTGCTGCTGTTTTTACCAGCGTATCCGCCATATTCTGAGCCTGAAGAAAGAAAAAATTCATTAGGGATGATTTAATTCGTTGTTATATACAAAAGTAAAACGACAAGAATAACATAATATTTTCTGAAAGCGAATTCTTATCCACAACTACTGTATTATGTTCCGGCTTGTTTTACCATTAATGCCTGGATCTGTTTCATGGTTTTTTCCATTCCCTCTGCACTACCATCAAGAAAGATTACATTACCCTTGCCAAATTCCGCAAAATTTTTAACCGCTTCCGTCCACATGCTAAATAAAATTACATTGGTATCCAGATTGGCTTGCTTTAATTGTTCAGCCGCTTCTGTCATACCCTTGGCCACTTCCTGTCTGAATAAGGCCACACCCTGACCACGCAGACGGGCAGCTTCTCTTTCTGCTTCTGCAGCAATTTTAATGGCATTACCTTCTGCTTCAGCGCTTTTTGTTTTGGTGATCAATAAAGCCTGCCCTTCGTTTTCGGCAGCCGCTTTAAGATTATTACTGGCAACAACCTTACTCATACTTTCAATTATGGCCTGATCAAAACTGATATCATTAATTTGCAGATCCTGCAAATGATAACCCCACTCTTCAAGGGTAAGATCTATCTCAGATTTTACATAATCCACGATCTCTCTTCTCAAACCAAGAATCTCGGCTTGCTTTTTGGTAGCCACATAACTACGGATATTGCCTTCAATTGTACGAACGAGTGCCTGCATCAGATCCCTGTCACTAAAAAATTTAAAAGCTACCTTTTTTATAGTATCTTCTGTTTCATTCTGCACAGAATACAGCAGCATACTCTTGAAGTAGACATTAGCCTGATCAACTGTAACAGCCTGAAATTCGAGTTCAACTGAACGATTTTGCACGCTGATCTTCTTAAAAATATTTTCAAGAAAAGGAATTTTAAATCTCAACCCCGGACCCGCTACTCTACGATATTTACCGAACATCGTTATAACGGCAATGGTACCCTGATTAACCGTGTACAATCCACTAACCACAAATAATATCAGAAAGATGAGCCACAGATATTGAAAAATGAATTGCATATAATTAATTTAAGAGCATGAAGGTATTGAAAATTCGAACAACGAAAAACGAACAATGATTTTATGCTTTCTCCTCCCATATCTGCACAAGTTCTATCAACATCCCCACACTTGCTTCCATATCTTTCACCCCAATCCATTCATGCTTGGAATGTAAGGCCTGCATTCCGGTAAATAAGTTCAGACAAGGCAATCCCATAAAACTGAGTCGGCTCCCATCTGTTCCGCCACGCACCGGTTCTTTTATAATTGGAATGTTGCATTTGCGATATGCTTCTTCTGCATATCGGACCATGTCGGGATTTTTATCCAACACAGACTTCATGTTTCTGTATTGCTCACGAACCTGAAAGTCCATGGAAGCTCCCGGATAATTAGCCAGAACTTTCTCTGCGATTGACTTCAATCTTTGTTCATGAATAGAGATAACAGCGGGCTCAAAATCACGAACGATAAAATCGATCTCTGCCTGTTCAGCCGTACCATTTACATGAAGCGGATGAACAAATCCTTCTCTTTTTTCTGTTGATTCAGGACTCCACTCATTACGCGGAAGCGCCCCGATCAGATCTGATGCGACTTTCAAAGCATTCACCATAATTCCTTTGGCACTACCCGGATGGGCACTGATACCGCGGATCATTATCTTGACCGCATCCGCACAAAAAGTTTCTTCTTCCAGAGAACCATACTGTCCTCCATCTAAGGTATACCCTGCTACGGCTCCTATTTTTTTTATATCAATATGCTCTGTTCCTCTTCCTACTTCTTCATCCGGTGTGAAGACAATTTTTATATCACCATGGCTAATCTCAGGGTGCTGCACCAACCAGGCCGCCATACTCATGATGATCGAAACACCGGCTTTATCATCAGCCCCCAGCAAAGTTTTACCTGAAGCGGTAATAATATCATGACCTAAATGTTGAGCGAGATAAGGATATTGAGAAGAAAGAATGACTTGTGTATCATCCTCTGGAAGTACGATATCCTTCCCCTGGTAATTGACGTGCAACAAAGGTTTCACATCTGTACCACTGCAATCCGGTGCCGTATCAACATGTGCGAGAAAGCAAATGACAGGCACGTTTTTGGGACTATTGGAAGGTATCGTAGCGTATACATATCCATATTCATCCAAATGCGCATCTTCAACGCCTATTGACAAGAGTTCGTTTACCAGTAAGGCAGATAAGTTTTTCTGCTTTTCAGTACTTGGGAAACAGGTAGCATGTGGATCGCTTTGCGTATCGATCTGAACATACCTGATCAGACGATCTGCAGTACCATAAGGATAATTGTTCATGGATAAAAAAGCTCAGTGAGATACTATCAGGGTGTAATGATAAGGCTTTTGGCATCGATCGCTACCATTTCAATATCAAATACCAGTTCTTTACCTGCCAGTTGATGATTGGCATCCAGAACTACCACCTCAGCAAGAATTTCAGTGATGGTAACAGGGATTTGATGACCCGCACCGTTATTCATCATTAACTGCATCCCTATTTCAGGTGTAATCTGAGCCGGAAAATTTTCTTTTGGAAATTCTATGATCATTTCTTGTCTTACTTCTCCGTATGCTTCAGCCGGAGCCAGCGTAATCGTTTTTTTATCGCCCACTTGCATGCCTACAACCGCATCGTCAAAACCTTTAATCATCATACCTGCACCCACTTCAAATTCTAAAGGCTCTCTTCCTGCACTGGAATCAAATTGCTCACCGGTTGTTAATTTGCCGGTATAATGAACGCGAACGGTGTCGCCGACTTTTACTTGCATAATTTTTTATTTTCATCAAAGTTACCGCAATTCATCCCCCTGAAAGAAAGTTTTTTTAGACGTAAATCATAATTTTTCATTAGATATTTCAGTTATATTAGCAATTGCAAACCCATTGCTTTATAAAAAATCAAAACAAATCCATAAACCACAAAAAAACATGATGAGATATGCGATCATAACGCTGGCCATTCAAATATTATTTTTTTCCTGTGTCGGCCAAGACACCAGAGGCAGAGGAGGATATACCAGAGGAAGAAAACTGGATAGCGAGATCAAAGGCGGAGCTGCCAGCCTGAATCAATATCTTCCATTGCTGAAAGATAAAAAAGTAGCCTTATTTGCCAACCATACCTCGATGATCGGGAAGGTGCATCTGGCAGATACTTTGCAAAAACTGGGAGTGAATATAACAGTAATCTTTGGGCCTGAACATGGATTCCGCGGCAAGGCCGATGCCGGCGAAAAAGTAAGTACCTACACGGATGCAGCAACGGGCGTACCCGTGATCTCACTTTACGGAAACAAATTAAAACCAGGCAAAGAAGACATCAAAGATGTTGATGTTATGATATTTGATATACAAGATGTTGGGGTTCGTTTCTATACTTACATTTCTTCTCTGCAGTATTACATGGAGGCTGCCATTGAAAATAACAAACACCTCATTGTACTCGACAGACCCAATCCCAATGGCCACTATGTAGATGGCCCGGTTTTAGATACCACATTCCGATCTTTTGTAGGTATGCAGCCGATACCGGTTGTATATGGCATGACCATTGGGGAATATGCCCAAATGATCTTTGGAGAACATTGGTATGATAAGAAAGCATACAACTGGAATAAGGGGGAATTTGAACTCACCGTTATCCCCTGCACGAATTATGATCACACAAAATACTATGAATTGCCGGTAGCACCCTCTCCCAACCTTCCCAATATGCAAAGCATTTACCTGTATCCTTCCACTTGTTTTTTTGAAGGAACGGTTTTAAGTGAAGGCAGAGGAACGCCGTTCCCTTTTCAACAATTTGGAGACCCCTCTCTCCCCAAAACCCTACACACATTTACCCCTCAAAGTATGGCCGGCGCAAAGAGTCCCAAACACCTGAATCAAACCTGTTATGGGTGGAGTATAGAAGGCTCTGCTGAAGAAATAAGAACGATGCTGGCCGGTCAATTACAGATCAACTACCTGACAGATGCATACAGACTGTTCCCGGATAAAACTAATTTTTTTCTGCCTTCCAAATCAGGGAAGTCAACCGATTTCTTCTTCAATAAGCTGGCGGGAAATGAAAAATTAATGCAACAGATCAAAGAGGGAAGGTCAGCGGTGGCGATAAGAGAAAGCTGGAAAAAAGATATTGAGACATTTAAAGCGATCAGAAAACTTTATTTACTATACAAAGATTTCGAATGATCGCCTTTGAGATGTATAATTGGCAACATCAAGACAATAGAAAGATATGATCACAGTTAAACATCCCTGGCATGGGGTAAGTGCCGGGCCATTGACTCCATCCGTAGTAAATGCTGTCATAGAAATTTCACAGGGAAGCAGAAGTAAATATGAGATCGATAAAGACAGTGGCCTGCTTCGACTCGACCGAGTAATATACAGTTCATTTGTATATCCTGTAAACTATGGATTCATCCCTCAAACCCTGGGAGATGATGGAGACCCTTTGGATATACTGGTTATATGTTCACAACACATTCAACCCCTTTGTCTGGTCTACGCAAAAGTGATTGGCAATATGCAGATGATCGATCAGGGAAAGAAAGATGATAAGATTATAGCCGTGGCACATACAGATCCCAATTTTAATTTCATTGAAGATATTCACGAATTACCGAAGCATTTTTTTGATGAGCTCAAACATTTCTTTAGTCAGTATAAAGTGCTAGAGAACAAAACAGTAGAGATTGATGCCTTTCAGGAAAAGAAGGCAGCTCTTCCTATAATTGAAGAAGCCCTAAAAAATTACACTTCTAAATATCGTGAACATTAAATCATACATGCAAAAGAAGAATATGAATATTGAAATGATCATTGGTCTGCTACTGATCGGCTTTGCAGCAGGCATTTTAGGAGGAATGGTGGGTGTCGGAGGAGGACTTATCGTAGTTCCGGCACTGGTCTTCTTTTTCGGCTTTAGTCAACATCAGGCACAAGGTACTTCTCTCGGATTACTGGTTTTACCTGTTGCCTTACTGGGCATGATGAATTATTATAAAGCAGGCTATGTGGATTTTAAAGTAGTAGGCTTATTGGCTTTTAGTTTTTTTATTGGCAGTTATTTCGGTAGCAAATGGTCGCTTAGCCTACCACAGGAAACTGTAAAAAAATTCTTTGCCATACTGCTATTTTATACTGCGTTCAAAATGATAGGATGGGAAAAGCAATTATTTGAATGGATAAAGAGGAATTATGTTCATTAATTCTCCATTATAGGTTTACACTTAAATTAAAATAATAATTTATTTCTTCCATTCAGATTTATTATTTAATTTAATAGAAAGCATAATTTCGCATCACACAATCATCCAAATATCAAACATGAAACATCCCTTTTTTCTCCTTACTTTTTTACTCTTTGGCAATCTTATTCAAACAAGTTCATTAAACGCTCAAACACCTACAACCGTTAAAGACATCGATGGTTTTGAATATAAGATCGTACGTGTGGGTGGACAAACATGGATGGCACAAAACCTGGGCGTGACTCGTTTCAGAAATGGTGATCCGATCATGGAAGCCAATTCACCGGAAGAATGGCAAAGAGCAGACAGAGAGAGGATCCCTGCCTGGTGTTATTATGATAATGACCCTGCCAATGGACCTCTTTATGGAAAATTATACAATTGGTATGCGGCTTCAGACCCCAGAGGATTAGCCCCTGCCAAGTGGAGAATTCCCAATGAAATAGAATGGATGAGAATGATTGATTATCTAGGCGGGAAAATTAAAGCCGGGATTCAATTGAAAGATAGTAATGGCTGGAAAGATGATGGAAATGGTGTAAATAAAACAGGATTCAAAGCTTTACCGGGTGGAAACCGGTCAGAAAGAGGAACCTTTAATGGTATAGGAAATTATGGTTATTGGTGGAGCGCTCAAGAACATGCCAGTGAAACAGCAGAAGGCTTTGATATGGGATACAAATACAAGGAGATCAACAAGTTTGCTTTTAGAAAAGGGAACGGCTTCTCTATTCGCTGTGTAAGATAATTTTATTTATTTTTAAAATCATAAAGAATGGATCGACAGTTGCTCGATCCATTCTTTATGTTGAGGAAAGTGACTTAACAATTGCGACTTATCCCCCATTTCAAAATCTTCAAAATCAAAACCGGGCGACACCGTACAACCACATAAGGAATACCCTTTCTCATCTACCGGCTTTGATGCAAACCAGCAACCTGCCTTTACAATATGCTGAAAACGAAAACCCCTCGACAAATCATTGCCGAGATACAATTTTTCTCCTCTCCCATCCGGATGAATAACATAGATACACAAACCGCAACCATCATAAAAATGCCACAACTCATCACTTTTGATTCTGTGAAAAGCTGAGTAATGATTGCCTTCTAGCAAAAAATAAATAGCAGTTGAAATTTTTCTGTCTCCTAAAAAAGTTGGCGGCAAAGCGTTTTTAGGAATGTGCAATTCACTTTCATAGGTACGTGCATAGTATCCGCCTTCCGGATGTTTTACAAGATGTAAATGACTAATATATTCAGAAACTTTATGCTTCAGGTTTGTATCCATGTTTCATGATGATTTTGATAATCAAAAAAAGCACGCCGGTTCCCTTTGTAATGCAGAAAAGCCCAATCCATACTTACGACTCTCGTTTGAACGATTGAGAAATTTTTTCTGGCCTCATTCAACTCACCTTCAGAAACATCTGTCCGATTTAAATCCAACAAAAAAGGTTCATTCAAGAAAGTGCCCGGAGCATTTGGCGTGGTATAGGTAAGCTTACAATTAAGCCTGGCCAACTCCCATCCCTCATCAGCTATTTTATCCCTTGTGTGTAAACTTGCAATAGCATTACAACGCAGCTGAATACGCAGAGAAGGATCATAAAACAACCAACTTATTTTTGGATTGTTTTGAATTTGACTGAATTTAGGTGATCGGATATCTGTATTAAATCTGATGATCTTTTCTACAACATCTACTGATCTGACAATTACTGTTCTAGCCTCTGGAAAAGTATTCGTTGAGGTAATGACAACGCCGTAATGAAAGGGATTTTTATAAGAAGTGACACCATCGAGTAGAAGCTGCCAGCAATAAGCATTGATTTTTTTAAGATCCAAATCAAAACATATATCTGGCAACATCACTTGTAGAAATATATTTTAAAGTGGAATTATGCTCTTTTTTTGGCAGTGGGTTTAGCAGCCGCTTTTTTAGGCTTCAATAATGCATCAATAATCTTACAGATAGCATTCAAATTTACCTGCCCCTTATACATTTCGTCATTTATGTAAAAAACAGGAACATCTTTAATCCCCTTATCAGCCCCTTCCAATAAATCTGCCCTGACACTCCAGCCATATACAGAATCAACCAACTTAGTAAGAAAATTCTTATCGGTAACGCCCACTTCCTTTGCATACTCCTTCAAACTGATGGTACCTAGACGGCGGCGTTGCTCAAACAAAAGGTTGTGCATAGGCCAGAACTTCCCTTCCTGAGCTGCCCCAACAGACGCTTCGGCAGCTTTATGCGCGCGCTGGTGTATTTTAGTAAGGGGGAAATGACGAAAATTAAATTTTAGTTTACCCTCATATTTTTCGAGAAGCTGATTGACTATGATATTGGCTTTCGAACAAACCTCACTTTCATAGTCTCCATACATCACTAACTTAACTTCCGCATTTTTATTGCCGACCCATATATCTTTGGTAGGTATGATTTCAGGGATTTGTCCCTTTGCTTGTGCCATAATGTTTCATTTTAAGGATAAACGATTGTTTTCAAAGGGTTTACAATGAAAATAACAATACAATTTACCGTTTGTTCAATCAGGCTGCCACCCCTTCATTTCTAAATACAACCACCCCATCAAAAACATCAACAACAACCGATTTATTCTTTTCAATGGTTCCTGACAGGATCTTTTTACTGAGCGCATTGACTATTTCCTTCTGAATCAACCTTTTGAGGGGTCTTGCTCCGAGTTGAGGATCAAATCCGTTTTCTGCCAGATATTCCAAAGCATAATCGGTAAATTCAAGATGGATACCGTTTTCTGCCGTGAGTTGCTGAAGATTTTTCAGTTGTATGCCGATGATGGCTTTAATTTGTCTCATCAGCAGTGGAGCAAACATAATGATTTCATCAACACGATTCAAAAATTCGGGACGAACGGTTTGCCTTAACAACTGTAAAACCTCAGTTTTTGCCTTTTCGGTCGCCGGCTCAATGTCTTTTTCTCCCGAAATTCCCTCAAAAGCCTCCTGTATCAAATGACTACCGATATTGCTGGTCATGATAATGATAGTGTTTTTAAAATTGACTATCCGCCCTTTATTATCGGTTAAACGGCCATCATCCAGTACCTGCAAAAGAACATTCCATACATCAGGGTGTGCTTTTTCGATCTCATCCAGCAATACTACACTATACGGTTTTCGTCTAACGGCTTCGGTCAGCTGCCCTCCTTCCTCGTATCCCACATAACCCGGAGGAGCCCCTACCAGACGGGATACAGTATGTTTCTCCTGATATTCACTCATATCAATGCGTGTCATCATACCTTCATCATCAAACAGATATTCTGCCAGCGCTTTTGCCAGTTCTGTCTTACCTACACCCGTAGTCCCGAGGAAAATAAAGGAACCGATTGGCTTTTTGGGATCACTCAAACCGGCTCTGCTTCTCCGGATAGCGTCGGCAACTGCCGTGATGGCCTCTTCTTGCCCCACCACTCTTTGATGCAATTCATCTTCTAGATACAATAATTTTTCTCTTTCGCTTTGCATCATTTTTGCGACAGGGATTCCTGTCATGCGAGAAATATTTTCAGCAATATCTTCTGCATCTACCTCCTCTTTGAGCAAACGTTTTTCGGTAGTATCTGATAATTGCTTGCTGTATTCATTAATGAGCGTTTCCTGTTCTTTTATTTTGCCATAACGAATCTCGGCAACCAACCCATAGTTTCCCTCTCTCTCCGCACGTTCAGCCTGAAGTTTTAATTGCTCAATAAGTGCTTTGGCTTGTTGTACTTTATCGACCCGTTCTTTTTCCTCTTTCCATTTCGCCATTAAGGTATCGCGCTGAACTGACAAGTTTGCAATCTGTGTTTGTAGCTCTTTTAATTTTTCTTCATCATGCTCCCGCTTGATAGCCTCTCTTTCAATTTCGAGCTGACGGATTTGCCTTTCGAGTTTATCCAGTTCTTCCGGCATACTATTCATCTCCAGGCGAAGCTTAGCTGCACTTTCATCAATCAGATCAATCGCTTTATCAGGAAGAAAGCGATCGGTGATATAACGTGTGCTCAATTCAACCGCTGCAATAATCGCCTCATCTTTTATACGAACATGATGATGGGTTTCATAACGATCTTTGAGACCACGCAAAATAGAAATAGCATCTTCAACGGAAGGTTCATCAATCATCACCTTCTGGAAACGACGCTCGAGGGCCTTATCCTTTTCAAAATATTTCTGATATTCATTGAGTGTTGTTG
>JBKCGY010000196.1:0-9949 GCA_046303015.1 Bacteroidota bacterium
GTCATTAAGGATTTTTGCAGAGCTTACGCTGCCATATTGCTCGAATAAGGCAGACAGATCCTGATCAGTCATGGACCAGGATAAATTTCCAACATAAATGTTCACAAGAAAAAAATTAAAAAACTACAATCATGAACCAAAAAAAGCAACTGAAAACCAAGTGGAACTTGACTGTTGGTAAAGAACCAGGACTCAGAAAGCCTTAAGAATTCATATTAACACAATAAAGATACAATTTTTTTCTGTAACAGGTAGCATTTCAAATAAATTAACCTTGGGTACAACAAAAAGCCCCGGGAGAACCGGGGCTTTTTGTTATTTTGAGGAATAGTGCTGCTTAGAAATTCAGGCGTAAGCCCAGATTCATCCTCCAAGTATTGGCAACGGTAATATTGCTGATATAGGAAGTAGTGGGCAACGCACCATTAACTAGGTTCATACGGAATGTAGCGGGGGTCGTTGCGGTTGGAGCGGATGCCACCGACAAGATAGCTCCATTATCGTAAACAGTACGCTTTGATACACCCCAGTCGTTGTTCAGTAAGTTCGTGAAATTCTCAACTTCAAAACTCAACTGAAGACCGTAATTCTTATGCTTGGCAATGGGCATGATGTCTTGTAAAATACGAAGATCCAGCATGCTGAACCAGGGCAATTTAGCCCCGTTCCTTTCTGCAAATTGACCCTTGCGCTTGCTGAGATAACTATCTTGATCAATGAAGGCAAAGAAAGCGGCACTTTGTTGAGCAGGAGTAAAGGCTCCATTCTGAACAAAAGTAATTTCACTGGCATCCTTAGGAATATAGATCAGATCTCTGGAAACACCATCCTGATTGAAATCATTGGAGTAGATGTAGCTGAAACGAGATTGCTCATATCCTAAATACAAAAGCGTAAAGGTTGTAGCTAGAAATTTATTCCAGTTGGCTCTGTAAGAAGCATAGGCTACAACACGATTGGGTGTTCCGAAATCACTGTAAGCCAGCGACAGATCATTGTTCCCTCTAAAGCTTTGCAGATTGCTCCATGCACTAGAGGCCTGTGCGCCGGGGTTACCACTGAGATCAAAGGTTTGCGTGTGTGTATAGGCAACAGAGAAATCCCAGTTTTTATGGAAACGTCTGGCAATCTGAGCGGTAAAGATACCGGCTCCACCCTTATTCGTGTTCGTCAGCACCATGGCTTCTGAAATACCGGTATTATGTCTTCTGGTGGCTGTAGTATTTCCAAATAAAGGTCTGGCACCTGCACCAGCAGTATAACCTATGGGTAATTTTTGGTTTGCGTTGTATTGGAGAATCGCATTGATGTCTTTGTTTACAATGGCTTCAAAAGTCAGGGTCCAGTTTTCGTCTAACTTCTTATCTACAGCCAGACTGGTTCTGAATACCTGAGGCATTCTGAAGTTGCGGTCCACGGAGGCAATACTGCTAGGTAATGGAGGTGTACCGGCAGATTGCGGAAAACTGTTCACATAAAAGAAAGGATCCGGATTGAAAGTGTAATTGCTTAATGCTGCGCCACTTACCTCGTATGGAACTACCGATGTGCCGCTATTGGAGGGTTGGTTGGTAAACCATACAAATGGGAATCTTCCAGTGAAAATACCTGATCCACCACGGATGATGATGCTTTTATCTTTTTTGATATCCCAGTTGAAACCAACGCGCGGACTTAAATAGGTTCGCTCTTCGGGCCACTGACTAACATCCATGTTGAATGGATTATTATTGAGGTCATAAAATGTAAGTGCTTTGATCGTATTATTAGGGATCAGGTTATTCAGGAACAAAGGACGATCCGCACGTAAACCAACTGTAAGCTTAAAATTATCATTTACTTTAATCTCATCCTGAGCGTATAAGCTGGCCTGACCAAAATCAAGCTCTACAAATGGGCTTCTGCCTTCTACAGGGAAAGTTATAGCAAATGAACTTGGCGTTGCATTATTGAAGAAATCAGCCAGAGAGTTATAGCGATAATAGCTGGTTCCGTATCTGAGGAAATAATTCTTAACATATATGTTCTCATAGGCAGCACCCGCAGTTATACTATGTTTACCTGTTGTATAGGTAATATTATTATTAAACGTAAGGGTGTTGTTTTGTACATCATTGTTCCAGGAGAAAAGTTCATATCCTGCACTGATATAGTTAACTCCGCCCTCCCAGATATCAATAAAGGGGAAGGGTTTAGAATTGCTGCTTCTTTTGGGATCATTGGCTTTGGTATAGGTAGCAATGAATTGATTGGAGAATTTACTATTGAAGTTGCTCTTAAATTCCAGTGCATAGAGTTCCAGCAAATTAGTATTCTGATAGTTGGAGTTTTGAAAGCTCATACTGTTATTACTCCAGCGGTTGGTTGAGCTTCTAGGATTGGGGGCACTATTCCCGTTGAGCGTTTGATCGTCGTCGGTTTTGGAGTAATTATATCGGAATGAAAGACTGTGTTTGGAATTGATGATCCAGTCGAGGCGGCCCAACACTTTCTGGTTAGTGGTTTTATAGTTGCCGAGATTTTCATAAGGTCCTGTCTCATACCCGTAATTTTTTTTCAGGTAATCACTTACAGAATCTAGTGCAGAGCCACGTACACGGGTAGTGTTGGCATCCGGTGTAACACCTGGGCGACTGGCTTTCCAAACCAGACCAGGCTGACTGATCTCAACCTGCTCCACGCTCACAAAAAAGAATAATTTATTCTTGATGATCGGTCCACCAATGACAGCACCTACCGTTTGCGAGCTGGATTGTGTTACTGTTGGAATTTTTTGACCAACCGCATTTGTACCTAGGAGGCTTTGATCTCTGAAGAAACCATATACGCTTCCTCTGAATTTGTTGGTTCCTCTTTTGGTGGTGGCATTGATACCTGCCCCGGTAAAGTTAGCCTGACGTACATCAAAAGGACTGATGTTTACAGAGATCTCGTCAATTGCATCAATCGAGATGGGCTGGATGGCGCCACCCGGAAGCGGATTGCTGGACAAACCAAAATTATTATTGAAATTGGCACCATCTAACTGGATATTATTGTATCTGCCATCGCGTCCGCCGAAGGAACTTCCCCCGCCGGCCTGAGGAACCAGGGTAGTAACGGAAGAGATGTTACGGCTAATGTTTGGAAGGCTATTGATAACACGCTGATTGAAGTTGGTACTGGTACCTGTCTTAATGGTTCGGTTTGCTCTGCCGTTGATCACTACATCTTGCAGTTCAACTCCAGTCTGTATGCCGACCAGTTCAAAGTTCTCAGTAGTACCAAGTTGCAGATACACATCCTTCTTCTCCTCGAAAGAAAGCCCTACATACGTAACACTTACATTGTAAGGTCCACCCGGATCAAGGTTGGGAACATTGAAAAGACCTTTTTTGTCGGATTTGGCATATTTTACCGATCCGTTGGATGTATTTGTAATTTTAACACTGGCACCTTCCAGCGACTTACCATCCTGACCTTTCACAGAACCGGTAATGCTACTGGTTGTAACCTGTGCATTCACTATCATTCCAAGGCATATTGCCAGAAATGAGAATAAAAGTTTTCTCAGCATAAACATAAATTTTGGTTTTACAATGCAAAGATGCGATAAAGTGTTGGCTTTCACTCTATAGTATGTTAAGAAATTATAATGATTCAATAGTTTGGTAAAAAGAATAGAAAATGATTATCGATTACCCTATTTAAGCACCTATTTGTCTAACAAAATTAGTTGTCAGCTTAAATTCTTTTATAGTCTGCCCTCCAGTTTTGAATTGACTTTTTAATATCCATGACTGTAAGATTATCAGTAATAGATCGTTGAGCCAGGCCCGGGAATTCTTCATCTGAAGCAAAGCGGAGGGCGATAATCTGTCCCATGCGTAAACGACTATCTAAAGGTTTTCCGGTCAAGATAAAGTGGCGAAAATTCTCTTCAGCTCGGATGACTCGGTTTTGAACTTTCAGTGCATAAGCTCGGGTGATGGCGGTAACACACAATATCAGAAAAAAAGCCAAAAATATCAGGGCTGCATTGTAATGATTTTCTGCACCTGCTTTTGCGAGATGGATTCCACTGAGTATACAGCCTGTAAGTGCCAGAGGCGTGATGAAAAAATGATAACCAGGGTGGTAGCGTTTGTGATTGGAGAAATTTTGTTCGGTCATGAGTTATAGATTTAGTTGATTTATTTACCAATTTACAATATTGGCACGAAATAAGGTCCGCAATCCGTAATCAGTCTTAAGAACAAAAACGAATCTGTTCAATACGCTTTCAACTAACAGCTTCTGAAATCCATTTCATTCAACAAGACCCAAGACAATTATTAAATTAGAACGCCGGTAACATAAAGATTGTAATAGAGTGACGGGCAAGTAGATTTTTTTTTCTTAAATAATTTATACTACTTTTAATCCGCAACTTAATTTTTTCCTGAAGAAATAGCAACCTAATTAATTTTTTAAAAACCAACCTCGACAAACATAATCACCTGTCAAATCATTTCACCTATTTATTTTCCTGATCTAAAAAACATTTTAAATGCATTTTGCTCCTTATCAACAAAACACGTTATTCCCATATTTTAAAAAATTTCTTTTGTTTTTTAAACAAGGAAGTTTACTGTTTCTTTTTATCTACATATCCATCACATTACAGGGGCAACAAACAGATAATCTTCATTTGCTTAGAAATGCATATCGTGAGGTCGGTCCTATTGTAGAAAACATTGTGATTGTTCCTAAGGATGGCAAATTTACCTATGTTGATATACAGGGCAACCCCATTACCAATGAATATTTCGACCATTGTGGTGTATTTAAAAAGGGGAAAGCGATTGTATATAGAAATGGGAAATATGGTGTAATTAATAAAAGCGGATTATTGATTGCTCCGATGCAGTATGATTATATTATGGAATATGCCACCCATGTTACTGTGGCCCGCAAAAATGAGGATTGGTTCTTGCTCGATTCAAATGGCATTTCAATTCAGAAAATAGATTATAAAGTAAGTGGACTAGAATTTAAAAAAACGGAACATAAACATGAGTCCAATGAGGATATAAAAATTCAATCCAGAATCGATTTTACTTGCCCACCTAATATAGATTTTGAACTTGGTACTTTCGACAATTGGCAGTGTTTAACAGGAAATACAACTGTTTCTGGAAGTTCGAACATCATTAACCTTACTGCAAGTGGCCCAGTAGTTGGCAGGCATGAATTAATTCCTTCCACTTCTACGGCATTGGATTTCTATGGAAAGTTTCCTGTTGTGGCTCCTGACGCCAGTGATTTTTGTGTAAAATTAGGAAATAATATTGTTGGGGCACAAGCTGAAGCAGTAAGGTATTTGATTGATGTGCCAAGTAATGTAACAGATTATTCATTGGTCTATCAATATGCCGTTGTTTTTCAAGATCCAGGCCATGCCCCTGCCCTACAACCTCGTTTTGCCGCTCGTTTAATTGATCCGGCAACTAATCAATACTTAGAGTGCGGAACTTTTGAATATACCGCTGCAGGTTCAATTCCAGGATTTCAGCCTTCTACTGTTCAGGCTGGTGTACTCTATAAACCATGGACAGCGGTGTTTCTGAATCTGAGTAAATACTTTGGAAGACGTGTTATTCTGGAGTTTGTCAATGCCGATTGTACAGCCGGGGGGCATTGGGGTTATTCTTATCTGGATGTTAATGATTGTTCAACGGTCATACGTGCGGTAAGCTCTTGTACTACACCCAAAAAAACGGTTCTTTCAGGGCCTCCGGGTTTTCAGAAATATACATGGTGGGATGATCAATACAAAAAAATTTATGCGAATGGTCAGAATGCAACCATTCAGCCGGAACTTAATTTGGGCACTCGGTTAAATTTAATATTGGTACCTTTTAATAATAATTGTATTGACACATTAAGTGTACTGGTTGATTCTTTCAGTTTAAGCGTTGCGTTGGGTCCTGATAAATCAATATGTAAAGGTGAATCCGTTAACATTGGTATTCCTCCAAATAAAAATTATACCTATTCATGGACCGGATTGTCTGCCAATACGGGGACCATTTCCGTAAAACCAAATGTAACCACTTCATATGAGCTGGCTGTATCGGATAAATTTAGCGGTTGTGATGCTAAAAGTTCAATTAAGGTTATTGTAAATAATAAACCAACGATAAGGTTAATGCCCGATACAATATGTTTAGGGAATTCTACAAGTTTATCGCCTAGTGGGGGAGATACTTACACGTGGAATACAGCACCCGGTCTAACCACAACAACAGGAAATACGGTAGTGGTGAACCCTACCACTACAACCCGATATTTAGTAACCGGTAAAAGTGATGCCACCGGCTGTTCCGATACCGCCAGTGCTTTGGTAACCGTAAAACCTCTTCCTGTATTAACCTTCAATAGTCCGACACCATGTTCCGGGGACACGATAGAAGTAAGGGTATCGGGAGCGTCCATTTATTCATGGGCATCCGCACCTAGTTTGATCTCAGCAAACGGGGATAAGGCAAAGGTGGTTCCATTGAATACAACGTCCTATAATGTAACCGGAACAGATACCGTTTTAAAATGCTCCTCAACCGGATCCTTTACTGTAAATGTGAATCCGCTGCCACCAACCGTTATTGATAATGTAGCCATTTGTATAGGACAATCTGCTACACTTACCCCAAAAGGAGCAGATACTTACAAGTGGATAACAGCACCCGGACTTGCTTCAACTTCAGGGTCTTCAATAGTGGTAAATCCTAATACAACTGCATCTTATATTGTAACCGGAACGAATCTTTCTACAGGATGTAGTTCGAGTGATACGGCTACGGTTACGGTCAATCCATTACCAAACCTAATTTTAAATGCTCCGGCTGTTTGTAATGGTAAAAATGCTGTGCTTAATGTTTCCGGTGCAAATACATATTCCTGGAATCCTCACCCTACTCTTAGTACCCTCACAGATTCGATCGTTACGGTTGCACCAACCACAACTACTTCTTATGTCGTTACGGGTACATTTACTTCAACGGGTTGTCAAAAAACAGATAGCACAAAGGTTACAATCTATCCGCTCCCTACAGGAGGTATCAATATCATTGGGGATAATCGGTTTATTTGTGATGGATCTTCTGTTATCCTCGAGGGAATTGGTGGAAATACTTACCAGTGGTATCTTAACAATGATCCTATACCCGGAGCAACCTTTAATAAACTAGAAGCTACAAAAGGCGGCACGTATTCCCTGGAGCTGACGTCCCCTTTGGGTTGCAAAAATTTTGTTACAACCAGACCAGCTTTTGAACTTTTGAAGAAACCCAAAGCGGCTTTCAGATCGCCGGTAGGATGTATCGGTAATTTGGTATCGTTTACGAACCTTTCTCAGTCAAATGAATCAGGCCCTGTTATATATAGATGGCAACTAGGGGACGGATCAGTTGCCACTCAGTTCAATCCTCAACATATCTATACGCAAAAAGGCACGTACCGTCCTCAGCTTAAAGTTATTCCAACCCTTTGCCCACAACTTAGCGACTCTGTTTCCGGACTTGTAATCATTGATGCTCCTGTTCCTGGCATCAGATATCCTAGTGTAAACGCTCTGATAAATACCAATACTCCGTTAAGTGCGAGAAGCATTGGAGTCAATTACTTATGGCAGCCTACCGTGGGTCTCAACAATCCGCAAATTGCAAATCCTGTTTTTAATGATGATACCGAAAATGATTATATCATACGAATTACCAATTCATATGGATGTGTTACGTACGATTCTGTGAAAGTAAGAATGTTCGTTGTGTCGGATATTCTGGTGCCCACTGCGTTTTCTCCGAACAGTGATGGCCATAATGACCGGCTTGATTTCTTTCTGATAGGTATAAAAGAATTTAATTTTTTCAAAGTATTTAATCGATGGGGACAGTTGGTATTTGAAACGAATGACCGCATGCAGTTGTGGGATGGAAGATTTAAGGGTAAAGAACAACCTCTTGAAACTTATGTTTGGGTTGCACAGGGCATTGGAATGGATGGAAAAAAAATTACTAAACGAGGGCAAACTGTATTAATAAGATGAGGGGTAGCATTTTCTTTTTGCTGACTGTAATGAGTATTACATTGGGGCTGAAACTTTGTGCTCAGGATCCACATTTCTCTCAATTTTTTATGGCTCCTCAGTTCGTTAATCCTTCGCTAACTGGAAGTGGGTCCGGCGACTGGCGGATCATGGGTAATGTGCGGCAGCAGTGGGGCAATGCGGGTACCCCTTTCAGTACCCAAGCCTTTGCGGGGGACGTGAAGGTAATGGGTAAAGAAGAAGGAGAAAACACCCTTGCTATCAGTGGGTTTGCCATGAATGACCAATCCATGAACGGTGCTTTTAAAAGTATTTATGCCGGTGGTTCGATTGCTTACCACCTTCGGATGGGGAATAATAGTAGTCTGTCTGCCGGATTTCAAGCCAACTACGGTCACAGAAGATTGGATTATAATAAACTTAATTTCGGCGAGCAATTTACAAGCGGTGGATTTGATGTGTCTTTACCAACCGGAGAAACTTCCCTGCAATCCATGAAACCATTCTATTCATTAGGGGCAGGAATACTTTATAATTATTATAACGAAACCATGAATATTGATGTGGGCATTGCCTCCTTTGATATCAATCAGCCCAAACAGAGTTTTATCAATGATGAAAAACAATTTTTAAAGCGTAGGTATGTTTTTCATTACAATATGGAATTTAACAGTTATGGGGATATCCTATGGAATGTGAATACAATATTTCAATTGCAGAGTATACAAAACTATTTTTCAATTGGAGGAGGATTGGGTTATGATCTTACTAACGGGTTGAGGGAGAATATATTTTTTGCTGGTGCATGGTTTCGAGAGGGGGATGCTATATATCCTTATGCTGGAATGCAGATCGGTTCTTTTCAATTTGGATTATCATACGATATTACAATTTCCAAACAAAACAATGGCCCTGTCAATCCACGTAGTTTTGAGTTGTCATTTGTTTTGCGACAGGCTAAAAAGATCCCTCATAAAATTCCTTGCCCTTGGAATTGACGTGATATTAGGTAAGCTAACCCCAAAACCTACAATCGCCTACCTCTTTAAGAACTAAAAAAGAGACTAATTATATTTGAAAAATCACTCCAAAGGGTGGTTTTTTTGTCTGAACTGTGATTAATTTGATGAAATGATTAAGTATGATGGCTTGTAATAATCATTAGAATCATTTAATCAGTTTCATCAAGGTTCAAGACAGAAATAAATTATCCAAAAACATCCGCCTAATATAAAAAAGCATTCGGGTGCATTGACAACTTTTGGGTTTTGACTTTTAACCTTTGACCTGATTTAGTAGTCCCGCCCAGAATCGAACTGGGATCAAAAGTTTAGGAAACTTCTATTCTATCCATTGAACTACGGGACCAATCGTAAAGGGGTGTAAAAATAATAGAAAATCATTCACCTAAGAGCCATTTTCTCTCACAAATTCAAGTTTTAGAACCGAAATTTTACTTCCTGATCGTTGTCCTGGATTCATCTCTAAAATCATCATTTTTGGGAAAATGCGCAGTGAAATGGTGGTTTTACTGCAGGATTTACTGCAATGTTGTAAGGGTGTCTATTTTTAGTTGCTATTTCAATTATTCAATTCGCCTTCCCCCTATCTTTGAGACAATTTAAAACATCAATTATGCAACGATTATTACACCTTGTCGTTCTGTTATTTATTTCCATTAACCTGTTGGCACAAGCACCCAACAAGATGACCTACCAAGCGGTGATCAGAAACGCCTCCAACAATTTGGTGGTGAATTCACCTGTTAAAATGAAGATTTCAATTCTTCAGGGAAGTGCAAACGGAACTGCGGTTTTTTCTGAACTTCACAATCCAACGACCAATGCCAATGGGTTGGTAAGTATTGAAATTGGTAGTGGAACA
>JBKCGY010000197.1:0-2772 GCA_046303015.1 Bacteroidota bacterium
CTGTCTTCAGTTGAAAAAAGATTCAGTTCGCCTGCAGCCAAACAGAGATCCCCAAATAAACTTCCTGCTTCTACAGAGGCCAGCTGATCCTTATCACCCAATAATAAGAGTCGGGTTGTAGGCCCGCAGGCAGATAATAATTTAGCAAACATAGGAAGGTCGATCATAGACGCCTCATCTACAATCACCCAGTCATAAGGCAACGGATTTTCTGTATGATGTTTGAAATAAATAGAATTTTGTTGATAGCCCAGCAAACGATGCAAGGTATACGGGTTCAGGGCTTGTATTTTTTCAATAATCTTTTTTGGGAAGCCCTTCGACTTATCCCGTAGTGACTCGAGCATGCGCATAGAGGCTTTACCTGTTGGGGCGGCGAGCGCAACACTGCTATTAATATTTAAAGTATAAAGAATCAGCAATAATTTGGAAAGGGTAGTGGTCTTTCCGGTGCCCGGCCCTCCGGTGATGATGCTAAACTCGTTCAGCAAAGCACGAATCACCGCAATCAGCTGCCAGTCAACTTTTTCTTCTTCCGACAAGCCATCTAGCTTGTAGGTTGCCGACTGTGCAACAATCAGGTCTCTGCACCGATTCGCGAGCTCCTTGTACGCATCTTTGTTTTTGATACTTTTTTGCAGGCGGTCATTGATCCATTCAATTACCTGTGTTTCATAGCGATAATATCGCTGCAGATATAAAAAAGAATGTTGAAAGATAAACGGCACATTGGCGTCTGTATAAGAAAGTAGGCTTGTGTTTACTTTTTGAAGATTGGATAACGAAACCTCTCCTAATTCAGTGGGGATTGCTTCTTTAGTAACAGGAATACAAATATGTCCTTCCCGCATTTTTTGAGATAACAAAAATGCAAAGGGATGGATTGCTTTGTCGGGAAAGAATCTGGCAAAATGATAATCTGTCTCCTGTACCATGGTTTATGTATTTTCCATTTAATTAAAAGTAATAAACTATGCCCTATTTATCAGTACAAAAGAAAAAAGGCAGACCACAATCTTTTTGATGAGTGAAATTTTTCTGAAAAAGATTCGGGGTATAGAAACGCGAACAATAGGGGGGTGTTTTGAAAATAGCTTTTTAATGGCAAACCTATTAGATATAACTTTTAAGCACTAAGGCATTGCTTTGCTGTAAAATTTTTAAAATAATTGCTTTTCTATTCTCAATTCACCGGACAGTTTACATGATAATCCGGGAGGTCGATGGGGGTGGGGGTAAATTCGAACCCTTTAAACTTGAGTAAAATTTCATCCAACACAGCATCAATTTCTTCAATGGGTTCCAGTGTTACGAGCTTGCTTCGATACTCCTTGATGTTGGGCATCCCCTTGAGATAATTAGCATAATGACGGCGCATCTCAAAAATTCCGATGCGCGGCCCTTTCCATGTGTATGACTTATGTAGGTGCTTGCGGCACACTTCCACGCGCTGCTCAATAGTTGGAGGTGGAAGATGGGTGCCCGTTTGCAGAAAATGTTTGATCTCGTTGAATATCCAGGGATAACCAATGGCCGCCCTTCCAATCATAATACCATCTACGCCGTAACGGTTTTTATACAAGAGCGCTTTTTCGGGAGAATTAATATCTCCGTTGCCAAATATCGGAATCTGTATGCGTGGGTTATTTTTAACTTTTGCAATCAAAGTCCAGTCGGCTTCTCCTTTATACATCTGTGCGCGGGTACGTCCATGTATGCTTAATGCTTGTACGCCCACATCCTGTAAGCGCTCTGCTACCTCTTCAATATTTTTTGAGTTATCATCCCACCCCAGTCGCGTTTTTACGGTTACGGGAAGAGATGTTGATTTTACAACGGCCTCGGTTAACCGAACCATCAGATCTACATCTTTTAAGACACCGGCACCGGCGCCTTTCATTGCTACTTTTTTTACCGGACATCCGAAGTTGATATCTACCAGATCGGGCTGCACGGTTTCGCAAATCCTGGCACTTAAGCCGAGCGCCTCTTCATCTCCTCCGAAAATTTGAATACCAAAAGGTCTTTCCTCTTCCTCGAAATCCAATTTTTGTCTGCTTTTAATGGCATCTCTGATCAAACCCTCACTGGAAATAAATTCGCTGAACATGAGATCGGCACCATTGTCTTTGCAAACCGCACGAAACGGCGGATCGCTCACGTCTTCCATGGGCGCGAGCAATAGAGGAAACTCCGGAAGTGATATGTTGCCTATCTTTACCATCTTATTGAAGATGCAAAATTAAACAGTTTCAACCAGTATTATAATGGAGTATTACGAAAGACCTCAACCGCAACCTTCCAAAGAACTTTTATATCTCATATTATTCTGGATTGGTGGAATGATCGCCTCTGCTTTTGTAAGTCTGATAATATGGCTCATCATGACGGGAAAGTCAATGACCAGTATACAAACCGATCTGCTGAAACCGGAAAACCTTCGTGCTTTTATGGTTATTCAGGTGGTATCTACCATATTCATGTTTTTTCTGCCCGGTTATATTACAGCAAAACTGAGATCAGGTAATGCTTTACATAATTTGGGATTTCGCGCTTCCATTAAAATAAATCGCGCGTTCATATCCATTGCCATCATGCTGTCAGTTTTACCACTGGTGGGTTTTTTAGCAGAGGTCAACGAATGGATTCCTATCAGCCGATCGTTAAAAAAATTATTCGATTCTATGG
This sequence comes from Bacteroidota bacterium, assembly GCA_046303015.1. Classification (GTDB taxonomy): domain Bacteria; phylum Bacteroidota; class Bacteroidia; order Chitinophagales; family Chitinophagaceae; genus Lacibacter. Next base: position 2,689 of record JBKCGY010000197.1, read on the forward strand.
AATCGGACTACATGGAGCAGATAAAAAAAATAGCTGTATTTAAATCTCCGGTTGACTATGTAATTGCATTGATCGTTATAGCAC
>JBKCGY010000198.1:0-2142 GCA_046303015.1 Bacteroidota bacterium
TAATGCGTTGGGTACAGGGGCTCCTGCTTCTTGTTTTGCTGACTTTACCACAGAGACAGCAAGTGGTTGTGGATTGTCTGCTTCAGCGACTTCCACGGCAAGAGCTGTCATCAAGTTCTTTGCAACGGTACCCGGAAACATGGTGGCCTCCAATACCAGTAGTAACAGCGAGGCCTGGTTGGGGCCTAATGCAGATGTATATTTCTATAATACTTCCGGTCAAATTATTAGTAGAATAAAAAATTTAAGTGCTTTTGATTACGGTTTTACTACAGTGCAAGTTGATCGTTCTGGTTCTGCAACCTCATCATTCTGGTCAAATGATCCGTTGTATGGATTGTCCCAAAAAACGTTTAAAGTAACACCCAAGAATCCGAATCCCAATGGGAATTATGAAATAAGTTTATACTATAACAATGCAGAAAAGTCCGGCTATGAGACGTCGACAGGACTTGCATGGTCAACCGTACAAATGGTTAAATCGGAAGGGGCGATATCAGGCATTACCCCTTCTAATCAACAACAGACGACAGTTACCGTAAATAATAGTGCAACAAAGTCTGGTTATGGATCTGATCATATTGTAACGGCAACCTTTACCAATGGATTTTCCGGATTTGCAGTAGGTAGCCCAGGTATGGCAACTTCTGTTAGTGATTTGAGTGTATTACAAGGTGTAAGTGTGTATCCCAACCCTCTGCAGAAGCATCTTTTTATTCGTTTTGACGAACAACAACGCAACGTCAGTATAAGATTATTGTCTGCAGACGGAAGAATTATACGTACTGAAAAGATCAATGGTGCATTGATTAATCATACCATACAGACTGAAAATTTACAGCCAGGGTATTATTTACTGGATATTATAACTGATGAAGGCAAGAAAATAATACCATTGATTAAGCAATAAATTTTACCGAATATACTCCAATAAAAAATCCCTTTGTTAAAAGGGATTTTTTGTAAAACAACGTGGAGAATACCGGATTCGAACCGGTGGCCTCTTGCATGCCATGCAAGCGCTCTAGCCAACTGAGCTAATTCCCCAAATTTATTGTTGGTGGCCTTCCCGACCTATGTCGGGACGCTCTAGCCAACTGAGCTAATTCCCCAAATTTATTGTTGGTGGCCTTCCCGACCTTTGTCGGGACGCTCTAGCCAACTGAACTAGTGCCCCCTTTATATGAACTTGCCCTCACGGGGAGGGCAAAGATAATTAAGTTGCTTTCATTCTTCAAAATGAAAAATATCAACTTTATTAAAAACCGTAATTGATTAGGCTAAGATTCGCTTTTTTCTAACTTCTGAATCCATATTTGTAATGATTCAGGTAGGGTATTGATCAAACTCTGTGTTTCACCTTCTGATACGGATTCAAATAATACATTGAAAACAGTGGCAGTAGCCAAAGCAGCTCTTTGATCATTGCCAAAGTCGTAACCGGCCATACCATCATCCTCCTTTCTGATTTCATCCAGAAATTCTTCCGGACGACGGATCCGAAGGTAGCTGTCGGAGTGTTTCCATCCGTCAACATATACGGCTTTCAATGCCATGGGCAATTGAGCAATCAGCTGAAAGGATTCTTCATGGCTGAGCCGGTTACGCAATGCATGCAATACGGATCGCACAATTCGCGCGGCCTGATCTCGCTGCACCTGCAGCGTTTCGGCTACTCTGTTTACATAAGCATTGCCTTTGGCAGCATATTGATTAAAGTCTAATGACATAATTTACTATTTAGCATGTGCCAGTGCAGGCTCTACTTCAAAACTTAATTTCGCATTGATGCGATATTCAACAATCTTCCCATTCTTTACAATGGCACTATGATCGTTAATGTAAACTGACTTAATGTTGTGAATCGTTTTGCTTGCTTCATTAACAGCTTGTTGAGCCGCATCTTCCCAACTTTTGGGAGAACTCACCATGAGTTCGAGGACTTTAATTGTAGACATGTTGTTTTAATTAAGAATGAATAATAATTAGAAATTAATAATTACGTGTTATTAATTGTAATGCTAAAGTAGTATTATGGGAAGGGCTTATAAATGATGTGCATCAGTAAAAAAAGGAATTTTCATTAGGTCTGCTAATTATATAGATCTACTAAATAAAAAAGGAGAATGTTTCCATTCTCCT
>JBKCGY010000199.1:0-5756 GCA_046303015.1 Bacteroidota bacterium
GCCTGCCATAATAAACCAGGAAAAAACAAATGGCGCACGCAGTCATATTTTCAATATCTGCTCTATTGCCTCCCAGCAAGCTTATCCCAATGGAGGCGCCTATGGTATCAGCAAATATGCCTTATATGGGTTCAGCAAAAACCTTCGCGAAGAAATGAAAACGCATTTTGTAAAAGTAACGGCTGTATTACCCGGTGCTGTACTCACAGATTCCTGGGGCGATTTTGATAATAGCGACCATCGTATTATGGAAGTGGAGGATATTGCCAGGATGATTTTTACATCTGCTCATCTTTCCCCGGGCGCATGTGTAGAAGAAATTCTCATTCGTCCGCAACTTGGAGATTTATAATTTTCGTTTAATACTGAGGCGCAGCGCCACGGAGGCACAAAGAAGAAGCAAGTTTATAAACTTTCAACTGTTACTTATGTGCAAAACGATACCCCATCCCCCTCACCGAATGAAAGTGAACCGGATGCTTACTGTCTCTCTCGAAATATTTTCTGAAGTTTACAATGAAATTATCAATGGTTCTTGTGGTGGGATAGACCTGATATCCCCAAACCGTCTGCAGAATCTTTTCCCGACTGATGATTTCCCCTTCATTTTCTATAAATAATCGCAAGAGCATCACTTCTTTCTTGCTGAGTGTAATTCTATCACCACCATAGTTGATGGCCAAACCCGTGCTGAAATCAATCGTATTGCCCCCGAATTCAAAAACATCTCCAACTCGATTTCCCTTTTGCAGTTTTTTGTTTTTTTCGATGAGCTTTTCTGTACGCAGTAAGAGTTCTTCGAGATGAAAAGGTTTGGTTAAATAATCATCAGCCCCTTTTTTTAATCCTGTGATGCGGTCAGCACTTGTATTTTTTGCGCTTAAAATAAGTATAGGTGTGTCGTAATTACGGATGCGTAGTGTTTCCGTTGCGGTTATGCCATCTACTTCGGGCATCATCACATCCATAATGATCAAATCATAATGTGCTTTTTCAACGGCATCCAGTGCTTCTGCCCCATCTCCGACAGCAGTTACTTCATAACCTTCCATTTCAAGGTTCAGCGATAAGGTTTCCCGAAGAGGTTCCTCGTCTTCTACCAATAATATGGCGGCTTTTTTAGGAGACATGTCTTGGTAATTCAATTACAAAAATACTACCGGTAGGCGGATGGTCGTGTACGGTTATATGGCCTTTATGTTTGTCGATAATTTTTTGTGTCAGAAAAAGCCCCAGCCCCGTACCTTTTGTATTTCGGGTATTTTCATTGCCCATCCTGTAAAACTTTTGAAAGATCTTCTTTTTTTCTTTATCCGGAATGCCTGCTCCTTTGTCAATAATCCTGATCATACAATTGGTTTTGTCTTTTTTTAGTACCAATTCGATCGGACTGGTTTTGGGAGAATATTTAATGGCATTATCCAGCAGGTTGCTGATCGCTATCTGAATCATACGTTCATCTCCTGTCATTTCAATTCCTTCCTCAATATTTGATGAAATGGTTCGTGCGGGAAAACGATGTCTGTATTCCTGAAGTGTTTTTGCAGTGCTTTCTGATATAGAAAATATGGTTTCGTGCTGTATCAGGTCTTTTTCTTCTAGTTGTGATGCGAGCAATATATTATTGGTAAGTATATCTAGTCTTCCCGTTTCTGATAGCGCATTATCGATCAACTTATGTTGCTGCGCTAATTCAAGCTGGCGGTGTTTTAGGGTTTCCAAACTTAGCAGGGTAGTGGCAATGGGTGTTTTGAGCTCATGCGTTACGGCCATCATGAAATTTCTTTGCATATTAGCAAGAGAAATTTGGCGCCGAAAAGATCGGTAAACAATGATCGCCCCGATAATGATCAGTAAAAGAAAGGTGATGCCTTCGCTCAGATATTTGGTACTGTTTCTTTGTTTTTCACGAATGATTGCTTGGGTGATTAGTTGGTATTGAGGATGATGGGGGTCTGCTTTTTCAAGCTTGAGGCCACTCATTTCTATGTTTTGTTTTTCAAGGGAGATAAACCACCAGATCAGTGCCGCCACAACATAGGTAAAGAGGACCCAAAACCAGAAAGAAAAATTCCGGAACCGTATAAAGCGTAATAGTGCGCTCATGCTAAGAGGTCTTTTCAATGCGAATGCCTGCATTCATGATATGTTGAAGCGGATCATCACGCATAATTTGATGAAGCCGTATTTTATAGGTGCCCTTTTTCTTAAATTGAATATTACGCAGAAGCGGATACCTTATTTCCCAAATATCTCCATATCCTGTGCCCAGCCATTTCCCGTCTGCCTGTTGTAGCTTGAACTCAAAGCGCTCTGTTTGGAAAGTGCTATCGCCGGGTTGTAATGTAGAAACATTCAGCCAGATGTTTTTATATGCATACGCATCCGTATGCCGGAGTACAATAAAAATATTATGGGAAGAAACCGTATCAGAAATCTCAAAACCAAATTCGGGCTGTAAGGTATAGCTCCACTGCTGCTTTGGAATTTCCACATTTTTTTCAAAGTGGTTGATTTTCATGCAGCCTGCATACATGAGGACACTCAAAAGGGGAATGATTAACCTTTTCAAAAAAAATAATTTGAGGATAAAGATATTAAAAGATTGGCCTATCTATAAAACATTCAGGATCTGTTCTTTTGCTTTTTCAAGCTCATCTTTCATCAGTACCACAAGTTTCTGAATCTCGGCATCGTTGGCTTTAGCACCCGTGGTATTGATCTCGCGTCCGATTTCCTGAAGTACAAAACCAAGCTTTTTCCCTTTGGCCTCTTCCTTTTCTTCCATGATAGAGAGGAAATAATTACAGTGGTTTTTCAGGCGCACCTGTTCTTCGCTGATATCTATTTTTTCGATATAATAAATGATCTCCTGTTCAAAGCGATTATGATCCAGGTGATCTGCGTCAACATATTCGCTTATTTTTCTTTTCAACTCCTGATGAATTCTTTCCTGACGGAGTGGTTCCAGTACACTTACCTGCTCTTGGAGAGATTGAATTTGACGGATACGTTGTATGAGATCAGCCTTAAGTACAGCCCCCTCATTATTTCTATGCTCGTTAATTGCGTGAATGGCTTTGCGCAGCAGCGATTCAAACTTCTTATATCCTTCCGGAGAAAGAGATTCTGTATTAGGAACTACCACATCCGGAAGACGAAGTAAAGCCGCCAGCACGTATTCGCTTACCTGTATATTCAGATCCTGTGCTATTTCCTGTAATGGCTGAAAATATCCTTTGGCAATATCTTTATTGATGGTAATTGCTCCGGAGCCGGAGGTTTGTTTTAAAGAGATGGTACACTCAATGGAACCGCGCAATAAACTTTCCGAAAGCAAACTCCTGATGGCAAATTCATTGGGTTTTAACAAGGGAGTTAGTTTCAGATTTAACTCATATTGTTTCCCGTTCAGTGATTTTATTTCAATCAGGAAAACTTTGTCATCCACTGCTTCTTCCGCCCTTCCGAAACCGGTCATTGATTTAAGCATGTATTGATTTTTTAAGCAATGTAACTAAATTAATTTTTTGATGCATCATTATCTTTATCAAGAGATGGTCTTTCTGTTTCTTAATGTATGTGAGTTGAAAATGTTAATTTTCATAGGGAAATTGATCAAAAAACAAAACCCGGAAGAATCCGGGTCTTAATTATGGATGAGTTAGTAAGTACAGGGAATTTTCATTCCCTTCACAATATTAAAAATTATTTTATTCATAAAGAAAAATATTTGAATGTTTTTTATACACAATTTTTGTGAGTCTTGTGGAAAAGCGATAACGTTATGCAATAATCATTCATCTTTGCTTTTGATTAAGTGAAAATAAATTTGAAGCTAAGGATGTCAACAATTATGATATACAGACATCATCAGTATACAAAATGTAAAATCAAAGTATTTGCTTTCACTTAATGATACGAATCAATAAATCTATAAATCAATTCTATGCGTTTTCCTGCACCGGTTTCTGTTCGTTGGGTAGCAGAACTTATCAATGCTGAATTAATTGGTAATACAGAAGGACAAGCTACAGGTATCAATGAAATTCATAAAGTAGAAAAAGGCGATCTTGTTTTTGTGGATCACCCCAAGTATTATCAAAAATGTATTCAGTCTGCTGCCGACTTTATCATCATTAATAATAAAACGGATTTTCCGGAGGGGAAAGCCTTACTGGTTTGTGAACAGCCTTTTGAGGCTTATCTGAAAATAGTAAATCACTTTCGTCCTTTTACACCTTCAGCTACCATGATATCTGATACGGCGAGCATTCATCCTTCTGCCATTATCATGCCAGGTGCTTTTATTGGAAATCATGTTAAGATCGGAGCCAATACGATTATTCATCCCAACGTAACCATTTATGATTATGTTGAAATAGGGGAACGCGTGGTTATTCATGCAGGTACCGTTATCGGCAGTGATGCCTTTTATTTCAATACGAAAAAGAACAGAGAGGTATGGTATAAAAAAATGCAAAGCTGCGGCAACGTATTGATAGATCATGATGTTGAAATTGGAGCTGGATGTACCATTGACAGAGGCGTTACGCATGATACCATTATAGGAGCGGGTACTAAATTTGATAATCAGGTGCATATAGGCCATGATAGTGTTATTGGAAGGAATTGTTTATTTGCTGCTCAGGTGGGTGTTGCCGGTGCGGTCGATATTAAAGATGGTGTGGTGTTATGGGGTCAGGTTGGCGTGAGCAAGACATTGACGATAGAAGAGAATACAGTCATTTACGCACAAAGCGGGGTGCCCAAATCACTGCCGGGCAATAAAGTATATTTCGGATCTCCGGTAGAAGAAGCAGGAGATAAAATGAAAGAATTAGTTTGGGTAAAACGAATCCCCGAATTATGGGATCGCATGAAGCTTTTGGAGGATCGTATACAGAAGAAATAAAATTTTTTATGGTGTCGTAGATTCTGTTTTGGCTTCTTCGGGCCAGTAGTCGTAAGGAAGTTGATCGGCCAGATTCTTCCAGGCCCAGTAACCACTGTTGATCACTGTTTTTTGTTCGTAGAAAAAACCGTTTTCATTAATCACAAAACCGTCCAGCAGTTCAACAGTTGATAATTGTTCTTTTGCTGAAAGCGGGTATTTGTTAGCCTCTAAATAACTTTTTTCCATGGGAGCGTCGGCATATTCGATTAAATACTTTCCGATCAGCAACACTTCTTTTTCGGTGCCGTTAATCACTCCGTAAAAGGAAGAATCATAAGGATTATTGATGGCTTCCCTTGTCGTTTTCCCGTTATTTGGATCTGTTTCTATAGCCGTTATAGTGTATGTGTTTTCATCAAGCGTACTATCATAATAGCAACGCATGAAATGCAGCCTGGAGCCGAAATATGCTTTTTCGCGGTTTGCTTTCCAGATGTTTTTTTGTGTTTCAGTAGTATCTATTTCAATGTAAAAAGCAGCTCCATTATAACTGCTTCCTTTCGTATTGTATTCATATATAAAGGAATCCAGTTGGTATTGAATTTTATATCCTAATGCATTATTGACAATAACTACAGGTTCTTCTGCTTTTACTTTTAATCTGTTTTTCTTTTTTGAGAAATAGAATTTCAATACTTCGGGATTCGTGATTTGGCATAATGCAGCATTGGGGGTGCTGCCAATAAATAAACCTGTAAATTCCTTTCCATGTTTTTCCCAACCATTGGGTACCTCATTACTGGCCTGGATCACTACATCTTGCAGATTTTTATCCTTTTTCTTTAGGCGGATATCGGAA
>JBKCGY010000200.1:0-6128 GCA_046303015.1 Bacteroidota bacterium
TCCATGATGCTTTATTTGTGTTTCCAGTGCATACTGATCAGAAGGAAAAGCCTTGGCTTCGCATATGATTTTAAAGCGTTGTTGATTTGGTCTGTAAAAGCTCGCCATCAATAAATGAATATTAACGGTCAGCTGATTCATGGCAACCACTTCATTTTCTTTGGCTCCTACTAAAGCTGCGAGTTGCTTAGTGAAGATTTCATGATAAGGCATCCAGGGATGCTTGGCGTGAAAATGTCCTTCCACACCAAGATTCGCCCAATCATCTAATTCCTGTTGTATATAAGACGCAACCGTTTTGGGTTGCAATCCCAATGAATTTCCGGTAAAATAAATGACTTCTTTACCATTGTGCTTTGGAATGTGAAACTGTTCTTTAAATTTTTTCAAAGGATCCTGTGCATCTAAGGCACGTGCATATTCCAGACTAAATTCTTGATTCATAAATAACGGATTATACTAATCTATCGTCGCGATTACTTTTAATTCAATCGAAATAGGTGTGGGCAAACTCTTTATTTCTACGGTTGTTCTGCACGCCTGCACATTAGTAAAATATTCGGCATAGATTTTATTATAAATAGGAAAATCCTTTTTCATGTTCGTTAAAAAAACGGTCACATCTACAATCCGATCCCAACTGCTGCCACTAGCTTCGAGCACAGCTTTGACATTAGCAAAAACGGAATGACATTCTGCTTCGATATCATATTTAACGATATTTCCCTCACTGTCTAGCTCTAAGCCAGGTATTGAATTATCCACTGCATTGCGGGGACCAATACCCGAAAGAAACAATAAGTTGCCCACTTTTCTCGCATGGGGATAAGCCCCGAGGGGCTTGGCTGCCTGGTTGGTATGTATGATAGAATCACTCATAATTATAATTTTTATGTTCCCTTCGGAGGGGGATATTCATACTCATATTTTTACACACACATTCTTCTGTTCCGTAAAAAAGCGGAGCGCTTCCCATCCGCCTTCTCTTCCTACTCCACTATTCTTCATGCCACCGAAAGGTGTACGCAGATCACGCATCAGCCAGCAATTTACCCAAACAATTCCTGTTTGCAGTTTGGCAGCCAAACGATGCGCACGTGATAAATCGGAAGTCCAAATGGTGGAGGCTAATCCATATACTGAATGATTCGCTAATGCCAGTGCTTCTTCTTCAGATTGAAACGGTTGAATCGTAATTACCGGACCAAAGATTTCTTCGAGATTAGTAGAACAGGATTGGTCGAGTCCTTCAATCACTGTAGGCTCAATGAATAAACCTTTTTCGCATCTACCCGAAAAATATTTTGCGTTTCCGCCAATTAATATTTTACCCCCCTCCTCTTTCGCTGTATCAATGCATCGCAAAATTTTTTCATAATGCATCTGACTGACAATTGACCCTTGTTTGGTATCAGCATCAAGCGGATCACCGACTTTTAATTTTTTCACACGCTCAATAAAATCATGCTTGAACTTTTCATATACGGATGCTTCTATAAAAAAACGAGAGCCGCATAAACAAATCTCTCCTTGATTATTGAAAGCCACCCGAATCAGTTCATCCATCGTTTTCTCCCAATCACAATCGGCAAAAATCAATGCCGGATTTTTTCCGCCAAGTTCGAGCGATAACTTTTTAAACTTCGGAGCGGCAATGGAAGCGATGCGTTCACCTGCGCGCGTACTTCCGGTAAAAGAAATCACTTTAATATCCGGAACAGCCACGATAGCCTCTCCCGCTTTAGAACCCGTACCATGCACAATATTTAAAACACCTTTCGGCAAACCGGCTTCGATACAAATTTTAGAAAGCAAGTATGCAGTAACGGGAGTGACTTCAGAAGGTTTGGCCACCACACAATTTCCCGCTGCCAGTGCAGGCGCAATCTTCCAGGTAAAAAGATATAAGGGAAGATTCCAGGGAGAAATACAACCCGCTACGCCAATAGGTTGTCGGAGGGTATAGTTGATGGCTTTATCTTCCATAGCATGACTCTCCGAAGCAAAATGCATGATACCCGTAGCAAAGAATCTGAAATTCGAAGCAGCACGCGGAATCTCCACCTGCTTGCTTAGCCAAAGAGGCTTGCCATTATCGTTGGTTTCTGTAAGCGCAAGTGTATCTGTATAATCTTCTATTAATTCTGCAATGCGATTAAGCAACCGAAATCTGTATTCGGGTGTAGTATTGCTCCATTCACCAAAAGCATTTTTAGCAGCGAGCACTGCCTGATTTACATCGGAAAGATCTGAATCAGGAATATGATTCCACAATTCGCCTGTAGCGGGATTATAATTGGGGAGATATGTACCGTTTTGTGGCGGACATAATACACCGTTGATGTAATTTTCTAAATGATTGGGTATGTCTAGATTCATATATGCAGGCAGTCGTCAACTGTAAAGTAAAGGTATATAATTTTAATTGTTACTTTCCGTAATGGCGCAGGTCTACCGACCTGTGCCTGATTGTTACTTATATGTGAATTTTTTATAGTTACTTTCTTTGTCATTGCTACAAAGAAAGTAACCAAAGAAAAATCTAGGCAAACCCGATCGCTCCGCGCGTTTTGCCTTGCCAACGCACATATTTCTACGGCGTCATCCTGAGCTTAGGCGAAGGATCTCAACATTTGAATCGTATTCCTATCACTCAAAACCTCAAGAATGGGTATAAATGTTTCATGAAATTTAGGAATATCCATAGTTTTAATATTTGTTCAAATTATATCGTCCCCGTCCTTCCTCCATCCACCGGAATGCTAATGCCATTGACATACGAAGCCGCGGGTGAGGCAAGGAAGGCAGCTACATTCGCAATCTCTTCCGCATCGGCGAAACGACGCATAGGAATTTCTTCCGTCATGTGTGCTTCTACTTGTTGTGTTGTTGTGTTTTGTTTTTGTGCCATCACCTCAATCAATGAACTTAATCTGCCCGTGCGGGTAGCACCGGGTAAAACATTATTCACGGTGATCTGATATGCACCTAATTCATTGGCCATGGTCTTGGCCCAACTGGCTACTGCACCACGAATGGTATTGGAAACACCCAGATTTTTCAATGGAATTTTTACCGATGTAGAAATCACATTTATAATTCTTCCATATCCGCTTCTCTTCATTGAAGGGATCACCACCTGAGTTAAAATATGATTACAAATCAAATGCTGATTGAAGGCTGTTAAAAAAGCAGTTGTCTCTGCCTCTGTAATGGGACCGGATGCAGGACCACCACTGTTGTTTATAAGAATATGAACATCATTATCTTTTACATACGCTTCTATAATGGCTTTTAATTGCTCTGACTGATGAAAATCTGCCACCAGATAATCGTGCTGCTGACCGGCATTGGTATCCAGACTCGCTACAGCTTCTTTCAAAGATGTTTCATTGCGTGCCAACAATGTGCAAGAAGCACCTTGTAAAGCAAGTTCGCGCGCAATCGCGAGTCCGATGCCCTGTGTGCTGCCGCTGACAATGGCTCTTTTACCTGAAAGTGATAAGTTCATTTTTACGTCTTTATTGTAAGGTCTCTAAGGTTTAATAAAACTGAAAATTAAGTTTTTTAAAATTATCTTTTACGTATAATCTTTAAAAGACTTTATTAAAAACAAATCAAACCCTGTTATATAATATATCTATTTTGTAATATTATTGTTACTTTCTTTGTCATAGATACAAAGAAAGTACGGAGCGTCATCCTGAGCGTAAGCGAAGGATCTCTTTAGGGAGAAGGCTTCGCAAAGTGAGATGTTTCGCTTACGCTCAACATGACGGGCAGACCCGATCGCTCCGCACGTTCTACCTTGCCAGCGCTCAACATAAATTCGAATTTAGCCAACAACCCGACAACTTCCGACCGGCAGTTAAGGGAGTATCGGGCGGACTGATAACATGACAACTTTTTTCAGACAAATAAAGCTCCAATTATATAAAAGAAATATCGTACTTTTTCACCCTCAACTAAACAATAAAACTTGTCATATGTCTATTACTCCTCCTTTCAATCTCAAAAAATGGATTGATGAACATCGTGATTTACTCAAGCCACCGGTTGGCAATCAATGTGTTTATAAAGAAGCGGAAGATTTTATTGTGATGGTGGTGGGTGGCCCCAACTCGCGTAAAGATTATCACTTCAATGAAACAGAAGAATTGTTTTATCAGCTGGAAGGAGACATCGTTGTGAAGATTGTAGACAATGGGGTACCCCGGGATATTGAAATTAAAGAAGGTGATATGTTTTTACTCCCTGCCCGCACCCCCCACTCTCCGCAACGCGGTCCGAATACGGTAGGACTGGTCATTGAAAAAGTAAGAAAAGAGGAAGAAGATGGCTTTATGTGGTTTTGTGAGAAATGCGGTAATATGCTCTATGAAGAAAAATTGCATGTCAGTGATATTGTAAAACAGTTGCCTCCAGTGATGGAAGGATTCTATTCATCGGAAGAGAGAAGAACCTGCCATAAATGCGGTTCTGTAATGACACCACCCGTAAAAAAATAATACGATTACATTTGCGCTAAATTATTTCCTGCATGTCAATGAAAATTGATATCCATACACATATCATGCCCGACCGGATGCCCAACTGGACGAGAAAGTTTGGCTATGGAGAGTTTATTCATCTGGAACACCGCAACTGCAAGGCTTGTATGATGAAAGGCGATAAACTTTTCCGGGAAGTGGAGGATAATTGTTTTCACGCCGACACCCGCATCAGTGAGATGGATCATACCGGTGTACATGTACAGGTATTATCAACTATTCCCGTATTGTTTAATTACTGGGCAAAACCGGATGATGCACTCGAAACCTCACGCTTTCTGAATGATCATATTGCGGAGACTGGTGCCCAATATCCCAACCGATTTATTGGCATTGGCACGGTGCCTATGCAGTCTATGGATCATGCCATCATAGAAATGGAACGTTGTGTAAAGGAATTGAAGATGCCGGGGTTGGAAATAGGAAGTAATATTAATGGACTTAATTTATCAGATGCTTCCTTTTTCCCTTTTTATGAAGCAGCAGAAAAATTAGGATGTGCTTTATTTGTACATCCCTGGGAGATGATGGGAGAAAATCAAATGCAAAAATACTGGTTGCCTTGGCTGGTGGGCATGCCGGCTGAAACATCCAGAGCCATCTGCTCCATGATTTTTGGAGGTGTATTTGAAAGATTCCCCAAACTAAGAGTGGCTTTTGCGCATGGCGGCGGATCTTTTCCTTTTACCATTGGAAGAATACAGCACGGCTTTGATGTACGTCCAGATTTAGTCGCCATTGACAACCCTGTTTCTCCTAAAAATCATATCGGAAAATTCTGGGTGGATAGTCTGGTGCATGATGCCAATGCCATGCAATACCTGATTGATGTAATGGGTGAAGATCATATTTGTCTGGGCAGCGACTATCCGTTTCCGTTAGGAGAGCATCTACCGGGAAAGTTGATTGAAGAGATGGATTTATCCCAATCCCTCAAAGAGAAATTGTTGTTTGAGAATGGGAAGCGGTGGTTGGGAATGTAAAGGCAAAAATCAATGGTCATAACCTACAAGTTATAATCGTAACAGGTGTGGTCATGATTGCAGTTGAACCAACGAGTTATTGTTATTGGAAACTCACCTCATTGAAGGCATTATTCAGATTAAAACGCTAAAAGTCTTATCTCAAATCCACCCCCATTTTACTATCTTTATAAACACAACTGCTGCATTTATGAATGGGAGGATCCTTTACATACTGACATATCTGAGCGCCCTATTATTTTCCTGCGGAAATGACAAAAAGGAAAATACACAACAAAACAAACCCAACAAACCTCAGGGCGTTGCAGGATATATCGTGCGCTACGGAAATATCGGCGAAGAACTGTCTTTGCCTGCCACTATTTTACCCAACGAAACAACCGAAATTCATTCTGAAACATCAGGCATCATTCGATCATTATACATTAATGATGGGGAGATAGTGCAGGAAAGCACACTGCTTGCTAAATTAAATGATGATGAATTACAGGCTCAGCTTAAAAAACTAAAAGTACAACTGGAGATTGCCATTAAAACGGAAGAAAGAAACAAATCATTACTGAATATTAATGGAATCAGTCAGCAGGATTATGAT
>JBKCGY010000201.1:0-2331 GCA_046303015.1 Bacteroidota bacterium
TTGTGAGCGAGGCATCCACTGAATCCACAAAGCAGACCCATCAGACTTCCAGTAGGGCATTCCGAAATATTGATCTTTTTTAGAATCGATATCAGCCCATACTGTATTGCTTCCATCTGCTTTTGCTATGCCAATCTTTACGTCCGGATTGGGATCGCCTACTTTGGGATAGCGCGTATTTTCTGTATAACCATGCACTCCTTCTTCACTCACAATGGGGAACAAAGGAACTTTTGCTTCATCCATACGCATGAAAGCAATGTGTTTGCTATCCGGACTCCACCAAAAAGATTTGTATTTTGATGGACGCCCTAAGATCTCTTCATAATATACCCAACTGGCATAGCCGTTCAATATTGTTTCACTTCCGTCAGAAGTAAGTTGTGTTTCTTTTTTTGAGATAAGATCTATTACGAACAAATTGTTAGCTCTTGTAAATGCAACTTGATTTTGGTCGGGGGATACAGTAGGGTTTTGTTCATCTTCTTCTGTTTGGGTTAATTGAATTTCTTTTCCATCCGTATCCGTCAAATAAATATCTCCCTTTTTTACATCCACTTCTTTTGTTGGCGTTTCTTTTATTTCACTATCGTTTACCTGCGTTTCTTTACCTGTTTTGACGTTTATGCGGTATTTTTTGTAAGAGGAAAAACTATTTTCCTTTTTAGCTATAATAAAGTTTTGCGCATCTTCCCACATCAGAAAATAAGGCAGAGGCTTAGTGATTTGATGGGGTGCCCCTTTAAGCATTTGTTCTTTGGTGAGATTAACCTTTTGTGCTTGTAAACTCATTGAAGCAAAAAAACCAACAATGAAAAGCACACCTTTTAAATTATACATATGAATATGTTTTGTCTCAAGATAACTTTATACCTGCAATTTACAAATTCAATTCTATGTGACTCTGTGCAACAACGACAACAGCGACAATCTTTTTAGTTTTGACTTACCTTCGTACTAAACGCAGAGATATGTCAACGATTCATGCTGATGGAAGCTATGTAAAATCAAATATAGAAAACGGAATAGCCACCATTGAATTTTATCATCCCAAAGGCAATGCTATGCCTGCGCAATTATTATCAGAGCTTAGTTCTGCGATCACTAATGTTTCAGCAACTACTGACACAAAAGTAATTCTCTTGCATTCGGCCGGGGAGAAAGCATTTTGTGCAGGGGCTTCTTTTGATGAGTTGGCGGAAGTGAAAAATGAAGAAGAAGGAAAAATATTTTTCAGCGGATTTGCCAATGTCATCAATGCCATGCGTAACGCACCGCAATTGATTATAGGCGTCATTCAATCAAAATGTGTTGGAGGAGGTGTGGGCATTGCGGCCGCCTGTGACTATGCGATCGCTTCAGAAAAAGCATCCGTTAAACTAAGTGAATTAAAAGTGGGTATTGGTCCTTTTGTGATTGGTCCGGCTGTAGAAAGAAAGATCGGAACAGCCGCTTTTAGTCAGATGGCCCTTGATGCCGGCAACTGGTTTTCTGCAGTGTGGGCTTTACAAAAAGGATTGTTTGCTGAGGTACACTCAACGGATGCATCACTTAATGAAGCTGTCAATAAAAAAACCAATGAACTCGCAGCCTCTTCATTAGACGCTATGAAAGAGATTAAAAAAATGTTGTGGCAGGGCACTAGTCACTGGTCAACCTTATTATATGAAAGAGCTGCGATCAGTGGGCGCTTGGTTTTGACAGATGAAGCGAGAAAAATCATTGCTGCTTTGGTGCGTTGAGAAGTTAGGTTGGGGCGTAACATCTTTTGTCCGTACATCGTAATTGTTAATTTATATTCCACAACAAAGCTGAAACAGCTTCATGCCAAAATAAATATTTACAGAGCGCTTGGTGGGGGGTGGAAATAGTTATGCTATTTTTACAATTATTCTTGCTTTTGAGAATAGGATTATATGCAACTGAACCAAAACCATTCTTTACCTAAAGACGGCATTACCGGATTAAAAGAAAATTTTAAAAATGATCTTTTATCCGGTTTTATGGTTTCTTTATTGGCTCTTCCCTTAAGTTTAGGTATTGCGAAAGCTTCTGATTTTCCGAATCCGATGTATGGCGTACTTACGGCAATCATTGGTGGGATGTTGGTTAGTTTGGTGGCAGGCTCAAGGTTAACGATCAAAGGCCCCGCCGCCGGACTGATTGTGATCGTTGCCGGAGCCGTTTCGGAATTCGGCGGCGGGGACACCGGCTGGAAAATGGCACTAGGCACGATGGTTGTCGCCGGTATTTTACAAATCATCTTCGGAATCTTAAAACTAGGCAGACTTTCCGATTTCTTCCCGTTGCCTGCCGTACATGGAATGTTAG
>JBKCGY010000202.1:0-2592 GCA_046303015.1 Bacteroidota bacterium
TGGAAGACAACATATATTCCGGATCTTCTATGATTATCTTAAACGATTTGATCTTTTTTAAATCGCTCTCGGAAACCTGCAACAGGCCGGACAGCAAAGCATATCTTTTCTGCTCAAGCATATGTTTGATATCGGTAAGAATAAGATCAATCTTTTGTCCGCTGATATAGTCGGAACTGATATAATAATTAATATTATAGGTCCGGCTCTGAATAAAATGAAAGCCTATGGCTCCAACGACCAGGAAGACAATCCATAAAAGGACCTTTTTAAGACGTCGAAAAAAGAAATACAATACATTATCAAAAACTTTCTTTACATGAATTTCATCAGTGCCGCTGTCAATCATACATTTAAATTATACTGGTGGATAGATCTAATTTCTTTCGGGCGAAATAAACCGCACATGCATTCCAAAATATCAATGTTAGCATGGTGGCGGCTGCCGCTCCGAGTACCTCAAACCACGGAATCAGCAGCAAATTAAGTACAAAATTCAATAGGAGTGCCAAAGTCATGATCTTTTGATACATCTTCTCTTGACCCAGCATCAAAAGACTTACCTCATTCATCGCACAGCAGGCACTGAACAGATACCCTGTTCCAATCATCGCAAAAATCCACAATCCGTACCTGATCTCTGACTCTAAATAATCCATCACAATAGGCAATACCAACAAAACAGAAACAAATAAAAGTAAGGATCCGAAAAAGATGAGTCGTGTCAACCTGGCAATTTCCTTATTCAATTGATCTTTCGTTTCAAAGTGAAGGATTTTGGGTGCAAAATTTCCACTGATCACAATCAATGGAAAGGAAATAAAAGTTGCAAATTTAACCAAAACCGAATATTCCCCAATTGCAGCAGGCGTAACATAATTACTTAATATGAAAACATCGGTGGTGCCGATCAGAATGAAAATGGCATTATTGGAAAAATAAGGCAACGACTTTCGTAAAATAAATCTCCATTCCATTCCTTCAACTTTGACAGATGGGGTTTTACCAATCAAAACCCAAACATGTATGAAAGAGATGACAAAACTTAAGACAGCCGCCATCAGGTAACTGGTAGCCAGAGAAATATAATGATAATCAAGAAATACATCCTGTATCAGATGTGTCAGTAAGATGAACAAAAAGATGGAAGTCGTATAATAAAAAGTATAGGCTACTGCCCTTTGTTTTCCCCGGATAAATTCATAGTTCATGGCGTGGAGGTTAACAAAAAAAACAGAGGTCAGTGCGATCTGAAAAAAAAGAATATCCGTATACTTTGGAAAGAGATGCCGGAAAATAAATGGCGTGCACATAACACCCAAAAAAGTGATGACCCCTCCAGCAACAAGATGATATCTTATGATCTTAGTGTATAAATACCGTGCCTTACCCTCCTCTCCTTCGGCCGTAAACCGGCTTACCCACTTCATCAGAAACATTTCCGTTCCGAACTTCATAATCAGCGTATAGATCAATGAGTAGGATAAAAAAAAACTAAAATATCCCAATGCCTCATTCCCAAAATATTTTGATATGTATATAGTTAACCCATACGATATGAGAGCCCCGAAAAACTTTACCAATAATGAAGAAATATGCTGTAACATGAATGATTCAATAAGTACCCGTCAGAAATATCTGCTCAGGTGCAAACATAGAGAATTAAATTTCACAACTATTAAGGCCATCAAATTAAATGATTTTCATCATATAATCATTCCTTATGACCAAAGAATGAGCATTCCTTAATATTTTCGTAACTTATCATATCAATACTTACCAACAACCCTAAATGATTGAGTTGTCAACATGAATTACCCGAATATAAAATCCGACATCAAAGACAGGCTTACCATTGCACTCAACGCATCCATGGATGGCATTGCTTTACTCGATGCCTCCGGAAATTATTATTACCTCAATCCAGAACATGTTACCATGTTCGGCTATGAAAAAGAAGAAGAGTTACTGGGGAAAAACTGGCAGTATATTTATGGGGAAGACGAGATAACGCGAATCAACAATGAGATATTCCCACTTCTCATCGAAAAGAAACAGTGGAGAGGTGAAACCATCGGTAAAAGTAAAAACGGGAATCCGGTATATCAGGAGCTCTCCCTCACCCTGACGGAAGACGGAGAGATCATCTGTATCTGTCGCGACATCAAGCAAAAGTTAGAAGAAAACCGCAAACTCATCCTGCATAATGAGATCATGGAGAAAACAAAATCCATGATCATCATTACCAATCCCAATCAGGAAATTGAATGGGTAAACCGTTCCTTTTGTGAAGTTAGCGGCTTTACGCTGGAAGAATGCATTGGGAAAAAGCCGGGCAAATTTCTTCAGGGAAAAGACTCCGATCAAAAAGTTATTGCAG
Organism: Bacteroidota bacterium; assembly: GCA_046303015.1. GTDB lineage: Bacteria > Bacteroidota > Bacteroidia > Chitinophagales > Chitinophagaceae > Lacibacter. The sequence continues at coordinate 2,381 of JBKCGY010000202.1, forward strand.
AGATCCGTCAAAATATCAAAGAAAAAAAACCTTTTCATGCTGAGCTTTTGAATTACAAAAAAGACGGTACGCCCTACTGGATTGAAATAAAAGGACAACCGCTTTTTAATAACCGGGGAGATTTGGAACATTTCTTTGCTATCGAAGAAGATATTACTACCCGGAAAGAATATCAGAAAAAAGTTGAAGAAAACAATATACGCCTTGAGCTT
>JBKCGY010000203.1:0-8307 GCA_046303015.1 Bacteroidota bacterium
CCAGAGCGTCCATCGCTACCAGTTTGTCGGAATAGGTATGCAGTAATGTTTCATTTTCACTGTCAGCTTCCAGCGCCTTACCCAGTTCAGCAATTTCATTTTCCAGTTGTAAAACCTGTTCAAACGCTCCGAGAGCCACTTGTAATATGGAATCCGAACTTTCAAAACTCAACAGATCCTGATGAAGATATCCAATGGTTGTGCTTTTACTACGGATAATGGAACCGCTGGAAGGGAGATATTGCCCAACCAGTAATTTCAGTAAGGTGGACTTGCCTGTTCCGTTAAAGCCGATCAAGCCAATTCTTTCATTGGGATGAATATGCCAGGTGGCATCTTCTACCAATGCCCTGGCACCAAATTCAAAAGTAACGTCCTGAAAACCTGCTAACATAAGGAATGCAAAGGTAATGCTACCTGCGCGATTTAATAATTGTTGATTTTTTATTCGTTGATTTGATTAGATGTTTAGGAGAAGGCAATAAAAAATCATCAGTACCTTTGTTATTATTAATTGATTGTACATGTATTTATACAAAAACTTACTCTTAGTATTTTCCCTCCTCTCAATCATATCCTGTGGTGACACGGCAACTGAAACGGTTAAGCCTGCGGATGCTCCGGCAGAGACCGGGGTGCAATATGCAGTAGAATCGGTTCAGAATATTCAGCAATTGCTAACCACTTATTATTCTCTTAAAGATGCGCTGGTTACTTCTGATTCCGTTATGTCAAAAGAGGCTGCGCTAAAAGTTGCGTCAGCTCTGGATAGCTTGCAAATGCAGGCTGATAGTTCTTTGAAACTTTCCTCACTAACATATCCTGCTATCATAAAGGAGGCATCACTCAATCTGAGTAAAACATCATCCCTTGAAGAACAGCGCGCCATATTTGAAACGATTTCCGATAACCTGTACGAGCTCATTCACTCACTGCGCCCTGCGGGTATTGAAACCTACAAGCAGTATTGCCCCATGGCTTTTAATGATAAAGGCGCTTTCTGGCTGAGTGATACTTCGCATATACAGAACCCTTATTTTGGGAAAAAGATGCTGATTTGTGGCGAGGTTCAGGAGGAGTTACGATACCAATAATCTGTTGCAGAGCACTTATCTATGTTAAGATTTTTTTTTCTTGTCTTTTTATTTTTCTTGAATGTTTCATGTGTACTTTATGCACAGGGAAAATACACGATCTCCGGATTTGTTAGAGACAGTACGAGTAATGAAAATATCATTGGCGCAACGGTTTCCTTCAAATCTTTATCCAAAGGGGTGACCACTAATCAATATGGTTTTTATTCTCTTACTATGGTGGCGGGGCGTTATCTTGTTTCTGTTTCACATATTGGTTATGAATCTTATGTGGAAGAGATTCTGATCGATCAAAACATGACAGTACATTTCAAGTTGCTGCCTCGTGTTACGCAGGCTAAAGAAATTGTGATAAAATCAGATAAACGTGAAGCCAATATCAAGGCAGCCCAGATGGGTAAATTTGATTTGAGTATTGCCACCATAAAAAATGTGCCTGCCTTGGCAGGTGAAGTAGATCCTTTGAAGGTTCTGCAGTTGTTACCGGGTATTCGTAATGCAGGAGAAGGCAATAGTGGACTCTATGTAAGGGGAGGAGGCGCCGATCAGAATTTAATTCTGCTCGATGATGCGATCGTGTATAATCCGGGACATCTTTTCGGATTCTTTTCTGTGTTTAACAGTGATGCCTTAAAGAATGTAAGTTTAATAAAGGGAGGAATGCCGGCTCAATACGGCGGTAGAATAAGCAGTGTGGTGGACATTTCCATGAAAGATGGGAATAGTAAAAAATTTCAGATGGAAGGAGGCATAGGTACGGTGGCTTCCAGACTTACTTTACAGGGGCCTATTGTAAAAGAGAAAGCTTCCTATATGATTTCTGCCCGCAGAACCTATATTGATGTATTGATCAAACCTTTCGTGAATCCGGAAAGCAGTTTTGCGGGCTCAGGATATTATTTCTATGATCTGAACGCAAAGGTAAATTATCGCTTTAGCGATAAGGATCGACTTTATTTTAGTGGATATTTTGGCAGGGATGTTTTCAATTTCAAAAATAAAGAGCGCTCTTTTAGCACCCGGATTCCTTGGGGTAATTCAACAGCCACACTAAGATGGAATCATGTTTTCAATGATCGTCTTTTTTCGAACACATCTCTGGTCTGGAATGATTATCGTTTTCTGTTTGAAGGCGGTCAGGATAATTTTACCATTCGCTTCAATTCTTCTGTAAGAGACCTTACGTTCAAGTCCGATTTTGATTATTATCCTTTGCCCGGACATCAGATCAAATTTGGTACTATGTTTACCCGCCATCGATTTAATCCGCAAACTACTTCAGGGAAGAGTGGGGATGTTGAATTTGTGCCGGCAAAGGTCAATATAAAATATGCAAACCAAATAAGCCTTTATGTACAGTATGACTGGGAGGTGAATGATAAATGGCAAATCCAATACGGTATCAGATATTCATTATTTCAGCAATTAGGACCCTATATCAGATCAAATAAAGATATAAATGGAAATACGATGGATAGTGTCGTATATGCGCCTGGGAAGGTCATTCAACAATATGGTGGAATAGAACCACGTGCAACGATCCGATATTCCATAACCTCAACCTCATCCATCAAGGCCGGTGTTAATAGAAATATGCAGTTCATTCATCTGGTAAGCAATGCAGGTACTACACTGCCAACGGACGTTTGGGTTCCAAGTACATATAGAGTAAAGCCTCAGGTAGGGTGGCAATACAGTGCGGGGTATTTCAGGAATTTCAAGGACAATACATGGGAGAGTTCGCTGGAAATATATTATAAAACTATGGATAATCAGATTGAGTACAAAGAAGGGTTTACGAATGGCATCGGAGACCCTGAAGAAAGTTTTGTATTTGGGAAGGGGTGGAGTTATGGGGCTGAGTTTTATTTGAATAAAGCCAAGGGTAAATGGACAGGATGGGTAGGATATACGTTGTCATGGACATGGAGAAGATTTTTAGAGTTGAATGATGGGAATAAATATCCGGCCCGGTATGACAGAAGGCATGATGTTAGTGTGGTAATGAATTATCAGCAAAATTCTAAATGGAAGTTTTCGGCGGTATGGGTATATGGAACAGGTAATGCGTTTACTTTGCCGGAAAGATTTTTTTTAGTGGAAGGTGTATTAACGCAACAGTATAGTTCGATCAATCAATACAGAATGCCTGCCTATCATCGAATGGATGTGTCGGCAACATACACGCCCAAGCCCTCGAAGAAAAGAAGATTCAGATCGGAGTGGGTATTCAGTGCCTACAACTTGTATAGCCGTCAAAATCCTTATTTCATCTATTATGCCCAAACGGGAAGCCCACTACAGGGAGATCTGGAAATCGAAGCCAGACAGGTCTCCTTATTCCCAGTGATACCTGCTGTTACGTATAATTTTAAGTTTTGAGATCAGTTTGCTTGATCTTCTTTGAATTTAATGACGACTCCGGCATTTTCCTTATCATCTGCGCTCAAAAAAATTTTATAGTAAGCATTACCTGAATGAGCGCGCATAATAGCCGTATTAGGAGGGACTTTTCCTTGGTTTTCAGCGTACATAATCAGCAGATTTTCTTTTCCTTTTTCAGGATGTAATTTGAGTTGAATCGGTTTTTCGCTTAAGGTTTGTTTGGATAAAATAATATCTCCGTTAAAGATTACTGTAATGATATCACCATCAATTTCAGCATTATCAAAAAGTGAAATTTCTATTTCCGGTGTCTCAATAAACAAGGTATCAAAAACCTTATTTTTTCTTTTTTCAATTTGGTTTATTGGATTTATTTTCTTCGGTAATTCAGCAATGTCCTCTTGATTGCTTTTTTCTGCAGGGGCTATACGGATTGGCTTTTCAGATTCATATACATTTGCCTTACTGTCATTTTCTTTTTTGGACTGAATTTGAGATTGTGATTTGGAAAGAGGTTCGGTGTTGTTAGATTTTGTAAATAATTTTCGGGATAGTAAGGTGGTGCCGCGCCCACAGTTATCTTCTCTTTTGGTAGATCTCCATGATCCCGATAATTGTTCTTCGTTGCCTTTTTTATAGTAGGTTAGGGTATGGGTTTGAAAACAATCGCTGAACCATTCGGGTGTATTGGCTTTGATTTTTGAAACTTCTTTAGCTACTATAGTCTTTGAGGCAGGGTCATACGTTCCGGTAACAGCACACATGGTATAGTATTTTTTCCCTCTGAGCATGAAATAGGTGATGGATGTGCCTTCAAGTTTTTCGCCTTTAACATCAATTTCCAATACATATTCAGTTCCCTCATCATTACTCATTTCATTGAAATTGCCTCTCCATTGTCCGCTTAATTTTTGTGAAAAACCGGACATGGGAAACCACATAATGATGGCAAGAAAATTTAAAAACCGATACATATGCGTTATGATATGAATGCAAATATGATGAAAAAATTAAAAATCGGATTTCAAGGCTTTGTTAATCTTCAGATTACGTAACAGATAGACGCATAAAAATCTGGCCTCGAAATATAACCGAATCTTTAACTTTGCGCTTTGGAAAAATATATGTTAATGATTGATATTCGTTTCCCGGATGGCGCAGTACGTTCGTACGAAAAAGGGGTTTCTGCAATGGATGTTGCCAAATCCATCAGTGAAGGGCTGGCCCGAAAAGTATTGGCGGCCAGAATTAATGGTGAGGTATGGGATTTAAGTCGTCCTATCCAGCAAGACGCATCGTTGCAACTACTTACCTGGGATGATGCCGATGGGAAATCTACTTTTTGGCATTCGAGTGCACACTTGATGGCGGAAGCGGTGGAAGCCTTGTTTCCTGGAGTTAAATTCTGGGTAGGTCCTGCCGTGGATAAAGGGTTTTATTATGATATTGACTTTGGGGATAGAAAAGTAACGGAGGAAGACCTTTCCGGCATACAAAAAAAGATGGTCGAGCTGGCTAAAACTAACCATGTTTTTACCAGAAAAGAAATGGGCAAGCAGGAAGCGGTTTCATACTTTGAAGAAAAAGGAGATGAATATAAACTAGACCTGCTTAGTGGCTTGGAAGATGGAACCATAACCTTTTATACCCAGGGGAATTTTACCGATTTATGTCGCGGTCCTCATATTCCGCATACCGGTTTTATTAAAGCGATACAGCTGATGTCTATTGCCGGTGCTTACTGGAAGGGAGATGAAAAAAACAAACAGTTAACCCGTATTTACGGTGTTACATTCCCTTCACAGAAAGAGTTGGATGAATATTTGGCCATGCTGGAAGAGGCTAAGAAAAGAGATCACCGAAAATTGGGTAAAGAATTAGGCATTTTTACCATGGATGATGATGTAGGGCCCGGACTTCCGCTTTGGTTACCCAATGGTACGATTATAATTGAGGAGTTGGAGAAACTGGCAAAAGAAACAGAACAGGCGGCAGGGTATAAACGTGTAGTCACGCCACATATCGCCAAAGAGAGTATGTATCTTACCAGCGGGCATCTGCCTTACTATCAGGATAGTATGTTTCCTCCTATGGAAATAGAGGGGCAGAAATACTATTTAAAGGCCATGAACTGTCCACACCATCATAAAATATTTTCTGCAGAACCCAGAAGCTATAAGGATCTTCCGCTTCGTTTGGCAGAGTACGGCACCTGTTATCGTTATGAGCAGAGCGGCGAGCTGTTTGGCTTGATGCGCGTTCGTTGTCTGCACATGAATGATGCACATATTTACTGCACCAAAGAACAATTTTATGAAGAGTTCAAGGCGGTTAATGAAATGTATCTTAAATATTTTGACATATTCGGCATTGACAAATATGTGATGCGGCTCAGTTTGCATGAACCTTCAAAGCTGGGGCAAAAATATGTTGATGAGCCAGAGTTATGGAAAGAAACAGAAGCATTGGTAAGAGATGTATTGGTACGTACCAATACGCCCTTTGTGGAAGTGCATGATGAGGCTGCATTTTATGGGCCTAAGATAGATGTGCAGATCTGGAGTGCAATTGGAAGAGAGTTTACACTGGCCACCAATCAGGTTGATTTTGCGCAAGGCAGAAGATTCAAACTTGGGTTTACCAATCATGAGAATCAAGAGGAAACACCGCTGATCATTCATCGGGCACCCCTGGGTACACATGAACGATTTATTGGATTTTTATTGGAGCATTACGCCGGTAAATTTCCTTTATGGCTGGCCCCTATGCAGGTAAAAGTGTTGCCCATCAGTGATAAATATCTGGAATACGCAAATTCTGTCGCACAACAATTAAAAAATGCGGATATTCGTGTTTCAGTTGACGACAGAAATGAGAAAATCGGCAAGAAAATCCGTGATACAGAACTAGCCAGGGTTCCTTATATGCTGGTTGTGGGAGAGAAAGAGATGCAGGATGGAGTGGTATCAGTAAGGAGACAAGGTAAAGGGGATGCAGGTACCGTTTTGGTTGGTGCGTTTCTTGAACAGGCCGTAAGAGAATTGAAAGAAAGAAAATCGGATATATAAGATTCCTTCCCTCGGGAATTAATGTACAATAAAAACAGCATCATGCTTTTGTGAGGGCAAAGCATACATGATATGGCATTTCCAAATAGACCCCCGCGCGGCAGGTTCATACCTCGTAAAGAACCCGAACATCGTATCAATCATTTAATCAGAGTGCCTGAAGTACGGCTGGTAGGCGATAATGTAGAGGTAGGTGTATATCCTACCACCAAAGCATTACAAATAGCACAAGGATTGGGCTTAGACCTCGTTGAGATTTCTCCCCAGGCTGTACCACCTGTTTGTAAGGCTATCGATTATAATAAATTCCTTTACGAGAAGAAGAAGAAGGAGAAGGAAATGAAGGCCAAAAGTAAATCTGCCGAACTGAAGGAGATTCGCTTTACGCCCAATACAGATGATCATGATTTTGATTTCAAAGCCAAGCATGCAGAAAATTTCTTAAAAGAAGGGAATAAGGTGAAGGCTTATGTACAATTTAAAGGTCGTGCCATTCAGTTTAAGGAGCGTGGAGAATTGGTCTTATTGAAATTCGCTGAACGCTTACAAGAGATTGGCCAGGTAGAAGGTTTGCCAAAACTTGAGGGTAAGCGCATGTTGATGATTATCACTCCTAAAACAGGGAAGAAGAAGAAGGAGGAATAAAGTTGTCAGTTTGCCGTTGTCAGTTTGCACGGTCAAAAAAACCAATAACCGTCAACCGTTAACTTTTAACTCAGTGCTGTCCGGGGAAAATTTGATTTTTCTGTTTTTAATCTGTTCTGCTTTGTGAGCGATGTTCAATTTGAGCAATTTTCATTTCTACAAGCCCTCTTTTGATAAAATATAAGGTGGTTATCCGGTTAATTTTCCCAATAAAGGCCTGAAATATTCAAAATAAGCACTCATTGAACTAATCATATAACACAGAGGCACAGAGTCGCAGAGGTACGGAGTATTCAATTTAAAAATGAGAAGTGTGGCGCCGGCGAGGCAGAACGCGCGGAGCGATCGGGTCTGCCTAGATTTTTCTTTGGTTACTTTCTTTGTAGCAATGACAAAGAAAGTAACAATAAAACTTTAAGAATGATGACCACAATCTTGTGGTCGGAACACTATTAATAACCGAATATTTTTAACTTTTACCGGACAGCAATGCTTTTAACTTTTAACTTTTAACTTATTTTCTCTATCTTTGCGCCCCGCAGGATAATACTGCGTATTGCCCAACCGGCTCCATAAGTGTACCGCCCGTGCGGTGCCGCCATAAGGGTGTCAGCTTAAAAGTGCATTGGTATGCCTAAGGTTAAAACAAATTCAAGTGCCAAGAAAAGATTCAAAGTAACCGGCACAGGGAAAATTACCCACCAAAAGAGTTTCAAACGTCACATTCTTACCAAAAAGTCCAACAAACGTAAACGTAACATGCGCATTGACGGATTAGTGGCTAAACCGAATGTGGATTTCGTAAAAAGATTATTGCGCCTGAAATAAGGGGCGGTCATTTTATTTCATCACACTAAAAAAATTCAGATATGCCACGTTCAGTAAATGCAGTTGCATCAAAAGCCCGCCGTAAAAGAATACTTAAACAAGCAAAAGGCTTCTACGGAAAAAGAAAAAATGTTTATACCGTTGCCAAGAATGTAGTTGAAAAAGGGATGACCTACAGCTATGTGGGACGGAAATTGAAGAAAAGAGAATATCGTCAGCTATGGATCGCCCGTATCAATGCGGCCGTTCGTCAGGAAGGATTGACGTATTCTGAATTCATCCACAAA
>JBKCGY010000204.1:0-2458 GCA_046303015.1 Bacteroidota bacterium
AAGTGCCTGATTTTGGACAACATGGATAACATCCAGAGGATGATGCAAAGCAAGTGATTTAGCGTGTCGTTCAATAAAATCACCACCGTACGCATCGAGATCATTTGGAAACCAGCTGCACAACCAAAGAATTTTCATCCAAATATATTTATAATAAATAAAGCAATTATCATACTTGATTTTATCAAATTAATTGTTTTTAAATAGTTGTTTTAAACGAATAGTCATAAAATTAAAATCAGATTTTCTGAAGGCTAGCAAACTCAACACACTATTTTTAGTGCTCATTGAGAAGGCCAGCCATGTAACCAGAAAGCAAATGGAGTATCCTACACTACTTACGACTGAAGCCGTCCTCACACCATAATAAGGAATAAAAAAGAAGTTGCCTACAAACACGCAGATCAGTCCAAGCAGCGACACCATCAAATTAATGATCACCCGGTTATTCCCCGAAAAATAAGTGCTTACAATGGCGAGCAGTGAGAGTGATATGATACCGGGTATCATCAGGATAAACAGAGGATACATCTGGTCGAAGCTGCTTCCAAGTATAAGGGGAAATAAAAATTTACCACAGGTAACGATTAGTAAAATCAGCATTAGATTGATCAATAATACAAGACGACTCAATTTAATAATATAAGCATTCAACTGTTCTTTAGCGGCAGACACCGCCGGGAATAAAAAAGCGGCCAGCATAGAAGGGAAAAGTTGGAAAAGCTGAGCAATTCTGGATACTTGTATATAATTACCAACTAAAACAGGATGCTGCTTATAATAATGCAATAACCAATAATCAATACGAGTTGCCAGAAAGATTAAAATATTAGCTCCAAATACAGGGAGACTATATTTGAAAAGTGTTTTCAATATGTCGATATCTAGCTTGATCTTCCTGAAATGAATATCCGTATGATTTATGACCATACCCATCATCCATATTCCTTGTAAAACAAACAGCATGATATATGCATCTGTGATGATTTTGTTAGATACAGATTGATGTTGAAATAAGATGCACCAGGAGATAAAAATGATATAAGCGATATTGGTCAGAAAAATAATTCTTGCCGGCAATATAAATTTGTGTTCGCCATAAAAGAAAGCCGTAGAGAAGCTGATCATTAACTGGCCTGCCATAAAGAAAAAGCCTGATCTTATCATACTGGCAGAAAGGAATAAGTAGTTACAAGCCAGTATACCGATCACCCCTATTAAAAGTAAGGCCGTTGCTATCCACCAGAATGCGATCGGCAATAGATCTTGCTTATTCATTTTCTTGGATGCCAGAAAATAAGTCATAGAGGGTTCTAAGCCCAAAGAAGTCACTAATAGGATCAGGGAAAGCCAGCTTAAAAAATAAAAAAACTGACCGGAATCGGCAGCGGCAAGGAAGCGTGAGAGCAATACGGTAATCAATAAATTTGATGCCAGGCCGAGACTTCTCCAGATGAGATGAGCAGATAGCGACCTTGACATTTGCATAAATAAAATTTAGGATTTGCTAAATTAACTAGTTCGGGTGAAGCCGCATAGATAATTAAGATATTTCAATAATTTGCAGTTTCTTTAGTTACCCAATGCCCATTCATCAAGAATATAATACATTATCAGGAATAGATTTAGTACATGCTGCTGATCTATTGTTTAATGGTAAATTAGTGGCTATTCCCACTGAAACAGTTTATGGATTGGCGGCTAACGCACTGAATGAAGAAGCTATATTAAAGATCTATGATGTGAAGCAGCGACCCCAGTTCAATCCGCTGATCATTCATGTAGACTCTTTTGAATCCGCCTTACAATGGGTTCAAAACGTACCGGCAGAGGCTATGGTATTGGCTGAAAAATTCTGGCCCGGAGCGTTGACATTATTATTAGACAAGAAAGATGTTATACCGGATCTGGTGACAGCCGGTCATACCAAAGTCGCTATTCGTGTACCCGATCATCCGCTTGCTCTTGCGTTGTTGAAGCAGCTGAATTTCCCTTTAGCCGCACCGAGTGCGAATCCTTCGGGATATGTGAGTCCGACTGCTGCGGCGCATGTATATGCCGGTTTGAAGGGTAAGATTCATTATATACTGGATGGCGGGGAGTGTAAGGTGGGGCTTGAATCCACGATCGTTGGCTGGGATGAGGGAGGTGAAATGATCATTTACAGATTGGGGGGCATCAGCAAGGAGTATATTGAGGAAGTGGTTGGGCATGAGGTTAAGATAGCAAAATCTATTACGGAGAATCCTGCCACCCCCGGCATGCTGAAGAGTCATTATGCTACCAGTACCCCGTTGCATGCCGGGGGGCTTACAGATCTGCTCAAAAAATTCAGTGACAAAAAATGTGTGTTGATTAATTACAATCAATATCAACCCAACTATCCCCAAGCCTTACAATACATCCTTACCCCTAATAACTACTTGCATGAATCTGCCCGAAATCTATTTAAAATACT
>JBKCGY010000205.1:0-8430 GCA_046303015.1 Bacteroidota bacterium
GCCTAAAAATGCATTGATCAAGCAATACAAAAAGCTTTTCGAAATAGAGGGTATTGAATTGATCATCGATGATGAGGTACTTGATTTCATGTTTGAAAAAGCTATGGAATATAAATTGGGTGCCCGGGGATTAAGAAGCATCTGCGAAAGTATTTTAACGGATGCCATGTTTGAACTCCCCGGTACGGAAACGAAAAAATTCCATCTCAATCTAGAGTACGCACAGCATAAATTTGATAGAAGCAAATGGAGTATGCTGAAAGTTGCATAAGAGATATTTCAAATTACATTCATCTTTATATAATGAAAGAACTCATTGACAGATTAATGGCTCAAGGATTGAGTGAAGAACAAGCTTATAAATCAATTGAAGTCATTAAAAATTTTGCCAAAGAAAAGTTTCCGCTTTTTGGCAGCGCCATTGAAGGATTATTTACCAAATACAGCCCCAAACAAGAGGATGATTTTTTAGAGTAAAAAGAAGCTAATACGTTAATATCTCATTAAGATATTGTTTCAGCATACGGATCTGAGGTTCAGTTAAAATTCCAATTTTTTTCTGCAATCTTTCCTTCGCTACTGAACGAATATGAAAGGTAAGCACCTCAGACCTCTGGGTAATATTATTCATTGCATCCGGCTCTAAGACTAAATTTCCCTTGTAATTTTTTATTTTAGTTGTCAAGGGAAAACAAATCACTACCGGCAGATATTGATTGAGTAAATTACCGCTGATAATAACTACCGGTCGATATCCAGATTGCTCACTCCCTTTGACTGGATCCAGATGCGCATACCATATTTCACCCTGCTTCATCTTCTTTTCTAAGTTGGTTCAAATAATCTTGCATACCCTCTTCGGCAACTCTTAATAGGTCAGTATCCTCCGCCATCTTTTTATAAGATCTTATATAAGCCGCCTTATTTAAATGATCGAGGTATAGGCGTAAAGCATTTTCCAGTAATTTATTTTTGGGAAGACCTAACTCAGAAGCCTTAAGGTTCAATTGCTCCCATAAAGCCTCAGGTAATGTACTAGTGAAGGTTGCCATATATTTAATTATATATCAAAAATATAATTAATACGTATAAAATACAAATATCATTATTTTAGTGCTTGTCGAGCAATCACAACCTTTTGAATTTCACTGGTGCCTTCACCGATTGTACAAAGCTTGGAATCACGATAAAATTTCTCCACAGGAAAATCTTTAGTATAGCCATAGCCACCAAAAATCTGGACGGCATCATTACTTACTTTTACAGCTACTTCACTTGCATGATATTTAGCGATGGCACCCGACTCTGTCACAGATTCTCCTCTGTTTTTCATATCAGCTGCCTTGGCTATTAACAATTCAGCCGCAGCAATTTCTGTTGCCATATCTGCCAGCTTAAAAGATATTCCCTGAAAATTCGCAATGGGTTGATCAAACTGATGTCTTTCTTGGGCATATTTCAAAGCGGCCTCATAAGCACCTTTCGCAATTCCCAAGGAAAGCGCAGCAATAGATATTCTTCCTCCATCCAACACTTTTAAAGCCTGGCGGAAACCATCTCCTACTTCCCCAATACGATTGGCATCAGAAATTCTACAATTATCAAAAATAATCTCAGCGGTTTCACTGGCCCTCATACCCAGTTTATTTTCCTTTTTCCCGGCATTGAATCCAGGCGTTCCTCTCTCTACAATAAAAGCCGTTGCATTACCGCTGGCTCTGGGCTCTCCTGTACGCGCAATAATGACTGCAATTTCGGCACTGATACCATGCGTAATCCAGCACTTTGTACCATTTAATATCCAATGATCCCCGTCTTTTGTAGCCGTTGTTTTCATATTTCCGGCATCACTTCCGGTATTGGGTTCGGTTAAAGCCCAACAACCGATATTTTCTCCTGATGCTAACTTTGGTAAATATTTTTTCTTTTGCTCTTCACTGCCGCAGTAATAAATATGCCCCGTGCATAAAGAATTGTGTGCCGCTACACTTAATCCAACAGAACCACAAACCTTTGCAATCTCAACGATCGCAGCCACGTACTCGTGATACCCAAATCCGCTTCCCCCATAAGCTTCCGGAATAAACATACCTAAGAATCCCAACTTTCCCATTTCCTGTAAAGCCGATTTGGGGAAATACTGAGATTCATCCCACTCCATCACATGGGGCTTAATATATTGATAAGCAAAGTCTTTTGCTGCCTGACTAACCTGCCCTACTGTTTCCGACTGTCTGAAATCCATATTGATATATTTAGTATTTGGGATGCAAATATATCAATAATACTAACACCCGTTAGCGAAAATGTTGATTTATTCTATTATCAAGTACTTTTCCATCTTTTGAAATGTTTCAGGGGTAATAGATTCGATTTTTTGCAGATCTGATATAGCTTTATATAACCCGTTTTGCTCTCGATAGGCAATAATAGCTTTGGCAGTTTTAAATCGAATATAAGGATGCTTACTAAGTTGCTCGATGTCAGACAGATTAATATTGATTTTTTGAACATCATTTTCATTCCCATACAAATTAGACCGAATCTGTTGAAAAGTACTATCCTTCATTCCGTATGTTTCACCGACCTGTTCTACCGAAATAAAACCACCCAATTTATCTCTGAACTTAATGATCCTTGTAGCCGTAGCCGGTCCGATCCCTTTTAATTTTTCCCATTCTTCCTGTGTAGCCTTATTAATATCAATCTTACATACAGGATAAGGTTTCACAAGCATAGACTTTTCTTTTGAAATCTTAGAACCGGTTTCTTTCAAATCCGATTGTATGCTAACAAAAGGAATTAACCGATCCGCTATTTGTGAAGAAAGACCCCAAATCTTCTTAATATCCTCAGGAGATTTAAATCGTCCACCTTTTGAACGATAACGAATAATGGTCAGAGCGGTTTTTTCTTTTACACCCAACCGCTTCCAGTCTTCGATGGTAGCTGTATTGGGATCAAAATAAAACAATCGGCTATTGGAGGATGACTCAATTTTATCAGGATTAATCTCAACTTCTGTCAAAAAAGATCTATCCGATGGTTTTACCGAAGAAGTCGGCGCAGTCTTTTCTTCCTTCACAGTTACTTGTTCAGACTTTACAATAGCAGGATATACATGCGGTAAGATAAAAAACAAAAGAGTGATAACCGCTAATAATAAGACGGCTCTTCGTTCATTTGCCGTGAAAGTAAAATAACTTTTCAGGAGATGTTTTTTCTTAGGTTGCATCTCTAAAAGTACAATCCGGTTATAAAAAGAATCGTTAAAACTATTTAGAAATGCAATTGTAAACCATCATATGCAAGTTGCATTCCATAAGGAAGAATTTGATTGATATCTTCATGCAATCCCAACTGATGACTAATATGCGTAAACCATGCATTAGGGATCTGCAATTCTTTTACGATCTCAACCGCTTCATCCAATGTAAAATGGGAAAGATGAGGTTGTTTTCTAAGCGCATTCAATACAACTGTATGTGATCCTTTCATTTTTTCTTTTTCATGCGCATCTATTCGGTTGGCATCTGTGATATAGGTAAAGGGACCAAACCGAAAACCCGTTACCGGCATTTTTAAATGCCAGACTAAAATAGGCTCTATTGTAAGATCTCCGATCGTGAAAGATTTTTCATCAATTTTATGCAAAGTAAGATTAGGTACCCCTGGATATTTCTTTTCGGCAAAGGCATAATAAAAATCTCTTCGGATAGCCTCTTCCGTTAGTTCATTACAATAAACCGGCATCGGCTCTCCGGAGAATAAATTATAGGCTCTAACATCATCCAATCCTGCAATATGATCTTTATGCGGATGGGTAAAAAGAATAGCATCCAACTGCTTCACTTGATGTGTCAACATTTGAAAACGAAAGTCGGGAGTAGTATCCACTACAATCGTTGTCTTTTTACTTTGAATCAGAATACTGCTTCTTAATCGGGTGTCTTTGGAATCCGATGAAGTACATACCACGCAGTTACAACCTATCATCGGCACACCACTGCTGGTACCGGTTCCTAAAAACGTAACGGTAAAGGAAGGATAAGACACGACACAAAAATAAGTATTGTAAAGAGAACTGGTGTCAGGCTGCTTTAGCGGTAGTATCTTTCGCCGCCGCCATCGCAAGTACTTCTGCATACAGACGTTGAGAATGATCTGTGAGCAGATCTATGTCAATATTCACCTGCGGGAGCAGATCCAATACAGTTTGGATACGCCCCTCCATAATCAGGAATTTATTCAACACAACTACCTTTTTTTGTTCCAAGATGCAGTATCCACTTTGAAAATTACCCCTTTCATATCTAACTACGTATCCGGCCTCTTCTAAAATGGCCTCCAACTGGTCTAATGTATTTTGATTAAACTTCATGTTGAAACTTACTTTTAGGAACTAATTCAGTTCCCCTCTCAAAATTAGGATACATGTCCTCATAATGAACAAGGCGAGCCGATCGACTTTTCCACAGACGGTGGAGAGAAAATTATTTTGAAACCATGCGCACCACCGGGATGATCATCTCTTCCATGCTGATGCCCCCATGCTGAAAAGTATTTTTATAATAAGAAGAGTAGTGATTATAGTTGGTGGGATAACACAGGTATTGTTGTTCTCGTGCAAAAATGTAGCTTGAATTGATATTCGGTGCAGGTAATCCTGCCATTGAAGGATTTTTTATTGAAAAAACTTCTTTGGGATCATAGCCCAGATTACGGCCGTGCTTATATCTAATATTAGCTGTGGTTTCCTTATCGCCCATTACCTTAACCGGCTTTTGTACGCGAATACTTCCGTGATCCGTAGCCAAAACGACCTGTATTTTCTTATCTGCTATTTTCTTTAACACCTGAAACAAAGGGGAATGCTCGAACCAACTGACGGTAATACTTCGATAACTTTTTTCATCCGCAGCCAACTCTTTCAATACTTCCATTTCAGTTCGAGCATGGCTAAGCATATCTACAAAATTGTAAACAATGACATTAAGGTCATTTCTCAATAAGTTATGCGCATTATTTAATAATTCCTGTCCGGCTTGATGATGATTGATTTTCGTAAATGATATCTTAAGATTGCTATGCCCTGCCGCCATTAATTGTTGTTGAAAAAATGAGGCTTCGTGCATATTTTTCCCGCCTTCATCAAAATCATTTTTCCATTGATCCGGATATTTTTTTTCAATAGCATTAGGAAGCAATCCGCTAAAAATTGCATTCCTGCAATACTGTGTTGCAGTGGGCAGAATTGAATAAAAAGTATCCTCTTCAACGATCCGGAAAAATTCAGCAAACAAGGGTTGAATTACTTTCCATTGATCAAACCGAAGGTTATCTATTAAAATAAAAAAAAGAGGCTGACCTTTCTGCAGATAGGGTAATATCTTTTTTTCAACCAACTTATGACTCAACACGGGAATACTTTTGGTATCCGATTGGAGCCAGGTAAGGTAATTTTTACTTATAAACTTAAAGAACTCATTATTGGCCTCCTCTTTTTGGCTTTGTAACACTTCCTGCATTTCAGGACTATCCACTTTGCTAATCTCCAGTTCCCAATAAACCAGTTTTTTATAAATATCCATCCACTCCCGTTCATCTGGATTACTGTTTAACGCCGTAAATAAATGACGAAACTGCTGCTGATATGCCGCTGTGGTTTTTTCTGATACCAGCCTCTTATTATCAAATATTTTTTTAATACTCAATAGCACCTGATTGGGATTCACGGGCTTGATCAAATAATCAGAGATCTTAGACCCTATGGCATCATCCATCAGATTTTCTGTTTCATTTTTGGTAATGAGCACTACAGGCAGGTCCTTATTAACCTCTTTGATCTTTGCCAATGTTTCCAAACCGGTAAGACCGGGCATAGTTTCATCTATCAGCACCATATCCACCGGATTTGCCTTAATATAATCAATGGCATCAAAACCATTGGTCAATGTGTATACCTCATACCCCTTCTGTTCCAAAAATATCTTTTGCGACTGCAAACTTTCGATCTCATCATCTACCCACAGAATTTTAGCCAAGGCCATAAACTATATCCATTTAAATAGTCACAATTTCAGAATGTAAATGTATTGAATTCCCTGCCTTCATCTACCTTTGAAAAAATTATTCGTTCATTCAGACATGGGTTTCAGAAAAATTATAAACGATCCGGTGTATGGTTTTATTACTATAGATGATGAATTGATACATTCCATCATTGCTCACCCCTATTATCAAAGATTAAGACGCATTCACCAAATGGCTTTGGCTCAACTGGTATATCCTGGGGCCGTGCATAGTCGTCTTCACCATAGTCTGGGCGCTTATCATCTCATGTGCCAGGCGATCTCCGAACTGAGAAGCAAAGGAAATGAGATCACAGAAAAAGAAGAGCAGGGCGCCAAAATAGCAATCCTTCTACACGATATAGGGCACGGGCCCTTCTCACATGCGCTAGAACACGTGCTGATCGAAAACATGCATCATGAAGACATATCGCTTTTGATATTTGAGGAGTTGAATCTTCAGTTTTCGGGAGCCTTGGAAACAGCACTGCAAATTTTCAAGGGAAATTATCCCAAACCCTTTTTACATCAACTCATCAGCAGCCAACTGGATGTAGACCGAATGGACTATCTAACAAGAGATAGTTTTTATAGTGGCGTTAGTGAGGGGGTGATCGGATATGACCGGATTTTAAAAATGATGACGGTCCATAACAACGAGCTTGTGATTGAAGAAAAGGGAATCTATTCTATTGAAAAATTTCTGGTGGCACGCCGTTTAATGTATTGGCAGGCATATCTGCATAAAACGGTGCTCGGCGCGGAAAATATGCTGGTGAAAATATTACAAAGAGCTAAAATATTGGCGCGTCAATCAGCCGTTTTATTTTCTACATCCGAAACACTGGATGCCTTCCTCAGAACCGACAACAGTGCCGCATATATTCGCGAAAATCTCAGCACCTTCTGTACGCTTGATGATTATGATATTCTAAGTTCCATAAAAAAATGGATTAATCATCCCGATTTTATATTGAAGGAATTATGTAAGCGCCTGATAAACAGGCAGATTTTAAAAACAAAACTGCAGGAGTCCCCATTTGAAAAAGAATTTATCATTTCCATGCAGCAAAAAGCAGCCCTCAGTTTGTCTATATCTTTTGAAGAAGCCGGATGGTTTGTTTTCCATGGCATTGCCTCAAACCGTATGTATAACCCCAGTAATGAGCAGATTAAAATTCTGTTTAAAAACGGAGATCTGCGAAATATTTCAGAAGTTGAGTACGTTTTGATTCAGCAGGTAACAAACGCTCCCGCAAATAAGTTTTACATTTGTGCTCCGGAAGAAGCACTGGATTAATCATCATATTCGAATTCATAACTTTTCAGGATACTGAACTATGGAATTTACGGCTGGTCAAATCGCCTCCCTGATTGGAGGAAAAATAGAGGGAAACCCGGAAGTTGTAGTTACTTCTTTTGGGAAAATTGAAGAGGCCGGAATCGGACAACTGGCTTTTTTGGCAAACCCCAAATATGAAGATTATCTCTATAGTACAAATGCCTCTTTGGTGATTGTAAACGATGCCCTTGAGCTCAAGCAATCTGTTCTGTCAACTTTGATCCGGGTTCCGGATGCCTATTCTTCATTTGCCACCTTACTCCAGGCATACGAACAATTGAAAGCAGGTCAATTGCAAGGAATTCAGCAACCTGCTTATATTTCACCTTCCTCCTCCTACGGTGAGAAAGTATTTATCGGAGCCTTCTCTTATATCGGAGAAAATGTGAAAATTGGAAATAATGTAAAAATTCACCCTCAGGTATATATCGGCGATAATGTAACTATCGGCGATAATACTGTACTTAAACCTGATGTGAAAATTTGTAATAACTGCGTAGTCGGAGGTCATGTAATTATTCACCCGGGCACGGTTATTGGAAGCGATGGATTTGGATTTGCACCTCAGTCGGATGGCACATATAAAAAAGTACCTCAGATCGGAAATGTGATCATTGAAGATTATGTTGAGATTGGTTCAAACTGTACCATCGACAGGGCCACCATAGGATCGACAATTATCAGAAAAGGAGCAAAACTCGATAACCTCATCCAGATCGCTCATAATGTAGAGATTGGAGAAAATACTGCCATAGCCGCCCAAACCGGCGTGAGCGGAAGTACAAAAATTGGCAAAAATGTCATGATCGGCGGACAGGCAGGCATTGTAGGACATATTACCATTGCGGATGGTAGCAGAATCAACGCACAAAGCGGAGTTTCGAAATCTATCAAACAGCCAAACAGTGTGGTGACAGGATCTCCGGCCCACGACTACACGAGCACGCTCAGAAGTCAGGCTGTATTTCGCAACTTACCCGACATTGAAAAACGTATAGTTGAGTTGGAAACAATAGT
>JBKCGY010000206.1:0-6973 GCA_046303015.1 Bacteroidota bacterium
AATTGGTTTAATTTATTATGTTTACAAAGCATATTATATTAAACATAATATACCCTTAAACATTTTATTTGCGGCTAGTATATTAATTACAAAACGCAAATTTTTGGTCGTAATCGATTGTTTGCTAAAACCCTTTCATTCCTGAAAGGGTTTATTTTTTATGCATTATGTATTGACTCATCTCCCCTCTTGATAAAAATCATATAAACGCATATTCCTGTATTTATACCTTTCCGGAAAAATTATGCAGGCTTTTTATAATGTATTCACCTTTATCTGTTTGACAATTTGGCTTTCAGGTTGCAGTTCAACAAAAATCAGTAGCGCCTGGAAGGACCCATCATTTCAAGGAAAAAAATACAAGAACATAATTGTAATTGGCATTATGGAGGGAAAGATCAGGAAAAGCTTAAGACTTTCCTTTGAAGAACACATAGTGAGTGATCTTAAAGAAATGGGGTATAAAGCCATCGGATCAGCCGAAGCATACGGCTTGAAAAGTTTTGCTGGAAAAACAGAAATTGAGATCATGCAAATATTAAAAAAAGACAGCTACGATGCAGCCATTACAACCACCTTGCTGGATGTGACCAAAGAACATAATTACGTTCGTGGGCATGTAGATTTCTGGCCGGGCGGTATTTATTATAGTCGTTTTGGAAGATATTATTCGTACTGGTATGATCGCGTGTATACACCAGGATATTTTGTGACCAATACAAATTATATTATAGAATGAAATTTATTTGACATCGAATAAGATAAAATTATTTTCACTGCTCAAACAGAATCGATGGACCCTTCCACCATCGACAACTTGGCTCATAGAATCAGTAAATCTTTATTGAAATCCATGAAGGAAAAAAGCATTTTGTAAAACTTATTTTTACTTTATTTTAAACATTTTATTTAAAAACAGCAATGAGATATAAATATGGGTTACATTTTATGGATTGCGGTATAAATCCATGATTCAATTAATAATTGTTAATTATTAGTTGCAAATCCCTCTCGATTGAATTTGCCTTGAAATTACACTAAATCAAAAAAGTATGATTCAAAAAACCTACTACAAAACTAAAGACTACTGTAAAGTAAAATTTTCAATCGAAAATGAAGAAGCCAACTCAGTTGAAATTCTGGGTCTGAATAACGATTGGAACGATTCTATCGTTCTGAAAAGAAAGAAAGACGGCACTTTCAGTACCGAAGTAAATCTCCCTCGTGATTCCCGACATGAATTCAGGTATTTGATTGATGAGAACAAATGGGTAAATGAACCAGCTGCTGACTCAGAAGCTCCTAATCCTTTTGGAGGCAGCAACAGTGTGATTACGCTGTAATATCGCATCAAAATTGATACCCTCTTTTTTATAAAGATCGTATCAGAATTCATGGATATTTTTATACAATTCTCTAATTTTATATCCACTTATGGCAAATAAAATTCATGAGATCATAGAGGAATGTATTGAATCAAGCACTATTCAATCATCATCACTAATCGTGTGGAATGATGATGTAAATACTTTTGACTGGGTTATTGAAACACTAGTAGATATCTGTGATCATTCACCCGAACAGGCTGAACAATGTGCATGGTTTATTCATACCAAAGGGAAATATGCTGTTAAAAACGGAGACTTTGGCACCCTAAAATCTATGTGTGATGCAATTGTAGAGAGAGGCATTGGCGCCACGATTGAAATAGTCTAAATCTAATTTTCTCCGCCCTGCACTTTATGTTGCTCCGGAATGATCACATCTCCAAATCCCTTCCTTAAGAGACGCTGCTGAAAAGCTTGCTGAACCTCATATTCTCCATGTACTAAAAACAACTTACGAACCTGCTTGGGATCCTGACAGGCCAGCCATTGGCTCATGTCTTCATAATCACCATGTGCACTCATGCTTCGTATCTGACCGATCTGCGCATGCACTTCTCGATCTACTCCAAAAATTCTAACTTCTTTTCTTCCTTGTAATAATTTCCCCCCAAGTGATCTGGGCTCGCAATAGCCAGTCAGCAGAATAGTATTCCTGCTATTTTCAATATTATTATTGATATGATGTTTTACTCTTCCTGCATCAGCCATTCCACTGGCACTGATAATCACATAAGGCCCACTTTTAAAATTTAACAGCTTAGATTCATCAACCGTTTTAATAAATTTCAATCCTTTAAAGGCAAAAGGATCCGAATCTGTTTGCAATATTTTCTGAATTCGATGATTAAAATAGGCCGGATAACTTTTCACAATATGGGTAGCCTCTACACTTAAGGGACTATCTACATAGTAATCCAGATCGGGTAATCTTCGCTCCAGTTCTAACTGGTTCAAATCATAGAGCAACTCCTGAGTTCTTCCTACACTAAAGGCAGGAATAATTAATTTTCCTTTTTTTTCTAAACAAGCTTTTACCACCCACGACAATAACTGATCAGGGGTAGAAACAGCGGTATCATGCAGACTGTTACCATAAGTCGACTCCATAATGATAATATCCGCCTGCGGAAATTCCTGTGGTGATTTGAGAATCACATCTCGGTATCTGCCCAGATCACCGGAAAAGGTAATATGTGTTGTTTTTCCGGACTCTTTAATACGAAGATGCACACATGCACTGCCGATAATATGTCCGGCATCCGTAAAAAGAAATTCAATAGCATCATCAATTTTTGTCCATTGCCCATAATCTACACGCACAAAACGATCGCCTGCTTTCTGTGCATCTTCTAAAGTATACAGTGGCTTCAACAAAGGCATCCCCATGGCACGCCTTCTTTTATTTTCATATTTGATATCATCTTCCTGAATCTCGGCACTATCTTCCAGTAAGACCTGCGTCAATTGTGCTGTCGCCGGGGTACAAAAGATTTTCCCTTTATATCCATCCTTGATCAATTTCGGTGTTAATCCGCTATGATCTATATGAGCATGACTTAAAATAAAATAATCCACTGTCTCTGGATGAAAGCCCCAATCCCTGTTCATGGCATCTGTATCTTTACCCATACCCTGAAACATCCCGCAATCCAATAAAATTTTTTTGCCATTTTTCAGCGTGATCAGATGTTTACTTCCTGTTACGGTTCTGGCTGCACCATGAAAAGTGAAATTCATATTATTTGTACTTTATTTTTAAAGACTATAATTTAGGTTTAAATGACCAGGTGATATAAAATTCAGCAATTTTTTCACCCGACTCATCTCTCCCAACAGCTGTGGCCACATAAGTATGAGATTTATTTTCTCTTATACATTCATTGATTATCCAGCCCAAATCCTTTCCTGCTTCACAGGTGAAATAAGTCAGACCTGTTGCTTTTTTATGATAATGCGCTTCCATTTTAATTACCAGCATACTTATGCTTGGCTTTCTCCTGTAACAATGCATCAACGCCAACAAACCTGTACTCATTTCTCCTGCCATAGCCAGACAAGCGAAATAAGTAGACTGAAAAGGATTTTTTGAAAACCACTTATACGGCACTGAAACAACAGCTTTCTCTTCGGATAAAGAACGGACTCGAACACCGGAAAAAAAAGCTGAAGGCAGATTGAAGAAAAGAAATAGTTTACTTTTCCAGGAATGAGTCATCAGACATATAAACTTTGAGGCATTTTTATGCATAGCAATCTTTTCACTACATAATGATTACACATCATGCTTGATAAAGATACAAGATGCCAATTAAGATAAATATGAAAATTATCAGAAAGGTTATGAAATCGTTTGATTTCTTAGTAAATCATCCAGATTTTCTCTTCTGCGTATAAGTGTTGGCCGCCCCGCGGATACCAGTACCTCTGCTGGC
Source organism: Bacteroidota bacterium (assembly GCA_046303015.1). GTDB lineage: Bacteria > Bacteroidota > Bacteroidia > Chitinophagales > Chitinophagaceae > Lacibacter. The sequence continues at coordinate 3,821 of JBKCGY010000206.1, forward strand.
CTGAATCGTGCATTATAGGAACTGCTCATTTCAAAACCATAGGCACCGGCATTGTGAATGGCCAAAACATCCCCTTCCTGAATCTCAGGTAATAAGCATGCTTCCGAAAACGTATCTGTCTCACATATATTCCCCGTAACCATATATTTTCTTTCGGGTTTGCCTGAGGCAGAAAGATTCGTAATATGATGATAGGCATCATACATCATCGGACGAATCAGATGATTTAGTCCGGTATCAATTCCAGCAATAGAAAGATCAGATTGTTCTTTTAATACATTTACTTTCGTTAACAGATATCCACACTGACTCACTAAAAATTTTCCCGGCTCAAACCATAATTGCAACGGTCTGTCTTTGGTAGCAGGATGTGATTTAATAGCATCTTCCAGAACTTGGGCAAGACTATTTAAATCTGTTTCTTTTTCTGAAGGATGATAAGGCACTTTAAATCCTCCTCCCAGATCAAGCACTTTTACCGTTGGAAATTGAGGTAATATTTCGAATAAAAATTCAAGCCCCTGCATAAAAACCTTGGCATCACTAATATCGCTACCTGTATGAATGTGGAGCGTATGAATATTAATTTCATATTTATCAACAATATCCTTAAGTAAGCTTAATTGATCGGTAGCAATTCCAAATTTACTTTTATCATGCCCGGTAGCAATTTTCATGTGCCCACCTGCCATGATATTAGGACGCAAGCGAACTCCTACAGGATAGGAAGAGCCAAATTTCTTTCCAAACTTCTCCAGATTAGAAAGACTGTCTATATTAACGAAGGCGCCAGTGTCAGCCACTGCTTCAATTTCACTAAAACAAATCCCGTTGCTTGTATATAATATCCGTTCAGGGGTAAATCCGGCCTTTAAAGCCAGCAACACTTCATTACTGCTACTGCAATCAATATTACAACCCAGACTATGTATATACTTCAGTACATGAATATTCGTAAGCGCTTTACAGGCATAAAAAATTTTAACATCCAGTTTTTCAAAAGCCTGCACCATTTTTTGGTATTGCCTTTGGATTGTTTCTGTATGATAAACATAAAGTGGTGTCCCGTATTCACGGGATAAATCAAGAAGTTGAGTGGTGGCGATTGTAAGTTCCATCAGGGTTGCAAAATTACACTGAATAACTATGAATAGTCGTTAGTAAATACCCAAAAAAAAGGAATTATAAATCAGAACCGGAATCGGAAAGTTCATCAGACTGCGCTGGCTCAGAACCCTTTTGTTCTTCTTCGGATTGAGCATTATTATCCGTAAAAGAAAGTTCGTTAACAAGTGTGGGCTCAGACATTTCAGTGGCGATAATTTCTTTTATTCTGGGCAAATCATCTGAAGAATTCAACCCGAAATAATCCATGAATGATCGTGAAGTGGCATACAATAAAGGCTGACCCGGCATATTTTCATTTCTGCCCGAGATAACAATCAGTTCTTTCTCAAGAAGTTTTTGCACGGTATAATCACAGTTTACACCTCTGATCGCTTCCATCTCCCCTTTTGTGATGGGATGCTTATAAGCAATGATAGCGAGGGTTTCCAAAGCTGCAGTACTCAATCGTTTCAAAAACTTATCTCCATTTATCTGGGCTACTGTCTTATAAAACGCTTTTTTAGTCAGAAATTGTAATCCTCCGCCAGTTTCTCTGACCTCAAAAGGGTAATGATCAGACTGATACTTTTCAATGATTGCCTCAAGGGCTGCCTCTACCTGATCAAGTGTTGCTCTGTCTTCTATAAATGCAAGTGCTCCATTGAGCAGATCACATAATTCGATTTTTGACAAAGGACGATCTGATGCAAAGATCAATGATTCGAGATGCGGTATAATAAAGGAGATCTCCATTTTACAATTCTTTCCATTAAAATTAGCCGTTGAGCGCCGCTGCTCCGCTTACTATCTCAGTAAGCTCAGTGGTAATCGCCGCTTGTCTGGCTCTGTTATAACTGATGCGCAATGATCTCAGCAGTTCGTTCGCGTTATCGCTAGCCTTATCCATTGCAGTCATACGTGCCCCATGCTCACTGGCATTGGCATCTAATACTGCTTTATATAATTGCGTATTTAGGATTTTTGGCATTAATACTGAAATCAACTCTTCTTTACCCGGATCAAAAATAAAGTCAGATTTGGTAGTATTCTTGCCGGATGCGGAAGCCAATTTTACAATAGGTAAAAATTGCTCATTTTTAAATTTTTGTGAAGCTGCATTCTTAAACTCACTGTAAATGATCTCCACCTTATCATATTCCCCATTCAAAAAAGCCTGCATGGCAGCCTGTGCCGCATCCTGTACTTTCTCAAAACTTAATTGTTGAAATATATCACGATAAGTATCTTTAGTTTGTACGCCTGATCTTTGAAATGCTTCCGTACCTTTTTTCCCTATACCCCACACATGTACATTACCCGATGCAAATTGTTCTGCATACACCTCCTTCATTAACTGTCGTGCCAACTTGACCAGATTTACGTTGTAGGCGCCACAAAGACCCCTGTCACTGGTAATCAAAATCAACAAAACTTTTTTTACGGGTCTTTCAACTGCCAATTGTAATGCACCAAGATCACCATCTGAATTTGAAACAATATTGCTGAGTGTTTGCTGCAACTGACTTGCATAAGGACGCATTTGTTGTATGCCATCCTGCGCTTTTCTCAATTTTGCAGCACTTACCATTTTCATGGCTTTAGTGATCTGCTGTGTACTCTGCACACTTTTTATCCGATTTCTTACTTCTTTTAATTGACCGGGCATAACTTACAATTTTAATCGTATGTCCAAGAAAAAGACACTCTGATTTGGCGGCAAAGGTAAAGGAAACAAATGTAAAATATCCCTACTCCCAGGGGATGTGCATTAAATATTTATAATAAACCTATTCAATCAATAACACCTGTTCTTCTTTCCAGTCTACCGTCACATTTTGAGAAAAAATGGTATCAATAGCCCTTCCTGTATAATCGGGTTGGATGGGTAGTTGACGATTGAATCTGCGGTCGACCAGTACGCATAATTCTACTTTGGACGGTCTGCCAAAATCAATTAAAGCATCCATGGCTGCCCGAATGGTACGACCCGTATACAACACATCATCGATCAGAATAACCTGCTTATTTTCTATTTCAAAATCAATC
>JBKCGY010000207.1:0-12574 GCA_046303015.1 Bacteroidota bacterium
GCAAGTGGCGACTTCCTTTGGAATGCGGGCATTTTTGTCTGGAAACTTCGCACCCTTTTACAGGCTTTTGAAAAACACATGCCTGAAATAAATGAATTGTTTGTGTCCGAAAAAGACAAACTCCAAACCCACGAAGAACAAGCCGCAATTGAACGCATCTATCCACAATGCACTAATATTTCGATTGATTATGGCATTCTGGAAAAGGCCAACAATGTATATGTGGTTCCTTCCGCTTTCGGCTGGAGTGATCTGGGTACGTGGAACTCTGCTTACGATAACATGGAAAAAGATTATTTTGAAAATGCAGTAGCAGGAAAAAACGTAATGATCATTGATGCTACTAAAAATGTGGTGCACGCTTCAGATCAGAAACTAGTGTTGCTGCAAGGATTGGAAGATTTTATTGTGGTAGATACGCCGGACGTACTCCTAATCTGTAAAAAAGATAAAGAACAGGAGATCAAAGAATATGTTGCGGAAGTAAAACGTAAGAAAGGGGAGAAATATCTTTGATGTTGTGTGTTGTAGGTTATGCGTCTGAAGCTAACTTAAAACCACCAACCGACAACAGTCTCCCTCATTAATTCTTTGCAAGGAAAAACTCAAAGGTCTTTTTATCTCTTCTGGTCAGTGCTTTTTTTACAAGCCCTTCTTCTACACGCATTTTATATTGATGGAGATCTGCCACTGCATAAGCAGAAGCAACATAAGATATATCAAATGCTTTATCGAGCATTCCGCAAAGTTCATTAATCTCCGGTAATGAGATATCTGAACCCGCATATGCCTGCGCAATTAAAATTTCATATTTATGATTTGTGAGATGCTGCATATCAATATCCTGTCATGCCTTTTTTATTCGGACAACCACATCCGTTTTTTTTAAAAACCGCACAACCTTGAAAAACAACAAGTGTTGTTAATACAAAAACAAGGATCGTTCCGTAATGTTTTATTTTATGCATAGTATAGCCGGATCTAGTTCCGTCTTCTAAAATTAATCCTTCCTATGAAATAATTCGTACTTTTCAATCTTAATTTTTCATGCCTAAAGTTTTATTTGCGCCACTCGACTGGGGTTTAGGTCACGCCACCCGCTGCATTCCCCTCATTCAAGGTTTTATGAATGAAGGCTGGGATGTAACAATTGCTTCCGATGGGAATTGTGCAAAACTACTTCGGGCCTCATTCCCTGACCTTTCCTTTCTGACATTACCCGGCTATCAAATTCGTTATAGCAAAAACAGGTTACCCTTTCAAATACTTAAACAAATTCCACGAATCCATATAAAGATAAAAGAGGAACATAATTGGCTAAAAAGAGAAATAAAAAAACATCATTGGGATCTGATCATAAGTGATAATCGTGCAGGGTTACACCGCCCGGATATATATAGTATATACATCACCCATCAACTTCAAATACAGAGCGGACTTGGAAAATGGGCTGACTATATAGCGACCTTACTTCATAAAAAGGTAATGAAAGCATTTGATGAAGTATGGATACCAGATATGCCCGGCGAGTTGAGACTGGCAGGAAAACTATCTGAAAATAGCAGATTGAAAAAACAGGCTACCTATATCGGTTGTGTGAGCAGAATGCAGGCAAATGAGGAAAGAAAACCGATTTATGATATCATGTTGTTGTTATCAGGACCTGAACCACAAAGAACCATTTTAGAAAATATCTTTCTGGATCAGATCGATAATCAATCAGGCAATATATTGATTATAAGAGGAACCCGACAACCCTTAGATCGTTCTGATATTCCAAAGAATGTTGAAATAATTGATCTCGCTGACACACATACCCTGAATCAAAAAATGCAGGAAAGCGATTACGTAATCTGCAGAAGCGGCTACACCACCATTATGGATCTGATGAAATTGAAAAAGAAAGCCTTGTTCATACCTACACCCGGTCAGGGAGAACAGGAATATCTGGCTTCGTACAGTTCATTCAAAAATTTATTTCCATTCATACCTCAAGAAGAATTTGATATATCAAAAGCGAATAAGATCATACGCAATTTTATATTCGCATTCCCTTTTAATGAAACATCTTTTCTACATCATCAGCATATCATTCGTGAACTGACAAACAAAATCAAATAAAAGGTGTTTGTATACCTTTAACATTCAATTTCATTAATGCCTTCAACTTCTACTACCAAAGCACATCTTGCCTTACTTGCGGCAAACTTATTATTTGGCATTAATTTCAGTGTAGTAAAAGTAATAGCACCGGATCTTATTTTACCCTTAGGCCTGAATTTTATGCGCGTACTGGTTGCTACCTCTTTATTCTGGCTACTTTTTTTATTCCACCGAAAAAATGGAGGCATACTCAAAAAAGATATCCCACGATTTATATTGTGCGCAATTACAGGGATTGCCATCAATCAAATTCTTTTTATTAAAGGACTGGTACTGACCACCCCCATTCATGCAGCGCTGTTAATTTTGGGAACGCCTGTTTTTATTCTCATCTTATCTTTCATTACCGGCACAGAGAAATTATCTTCTCTTAAAATTTGGGGCCTGATCACCGCACTTGCCGGTGGCGTGGTGCTGGTGTTGTCGAAAGAAAGCTCTGCACTGGGCTCTAATATTTTACTAGGAGATATTTTTGTACTCGTCAATGCCATCTCGTATGCCGTCTACATGCTTTTGGTGAAGCCATTGATGCAGCATTATTCACCTATACAGGTAACCCGCTGGGTTTTCACATTCGGGTTGTTTATCATTCTTCCTTTTTGCTGGAAAGATTTTTCTGTGACCGACTGGAAAGTATTTACACCCGGCGCATGGGCTGCACTTAGTCTGGTCGTCATGGGCGCTACCTTCTTTGCCTATCTTTTTATTGCCTATGGTATTCATCATTTAAGTCCATCCATTACCGGTGCCTACATCTATACACAACCTGTGTTTTCCGCAGGCATTGCCATTATTTTTTTAAATGAAGAACCGGCTCTTTATAAATTACTTGCAGCTATACTCATCTTTACCGGCGTGTATCTGATTACGCGAAGAAAAACTTCAGGCTAATTTTCTTTTCGTCGCACTTACGGTGGTCAGCAGCCAAGATAAACTCACAATACTGATGGTGCTTAAAGGCATTAATATGGCCGCTATCATGGCGCTCAACTCTCCCCTTACGGCAAAATATAATCCGATGATATTGTAGAGAATGGAAAAGGCAAAGATGAAAGAAATATTGATTTTGCCACTATGCGCATACGCAATCAATCGGTGAAAAGAAGCTACTGCATCGCCGTGGATAATACCATCGCTAGCTGGTGAGAAACGACTGCTTTGATCACTGACGGCTATTCCCACTTTGCTTTGATGCAAAGCCCCTGCATCATTCAATCCATCTCCGACCATCAACACCTTCTTCCCTTTCATGTTCAACTTATCCACGTATTCCAATTTTTGTAAAGGACTGCACTGAAAATACATCGGTGTTTCATGGCCAAACATCTCCTTTAACCGCTGCCGCTCCGATGCATTATCTCCTGATAATACATGACAATTATAATGAGCCTGCTGCAAGCCTTTAATCATACCCGACAAATCATCACGATACTGATTTTGAAACAAGAAAGCACCTTTATAATCACCATCGATGACTAGTTGCACAGCCGTCTGATGTAGTTTTTCTGTATTCAAAGAAGTACCGGTAAGTTCACTGCTTCCCATCAGTATGGTATGCCCGTACACTTCTCCTCTAATCCCTTTGCCCGGCATTTCCTCAAAAACCTCCGGCCGCTCTACTTTCATGCCGGAAAAATATTGAACAATCAAGCGACTCAAGGGATGGGCCGATTGTCTCGCCAAAGAACATACTGCCTTCTTTTCAATATCCGTCAACACCTCCCCCTCATATTGAATCTGCTGTACATCCAGTGTTGTCAGCGTACCAGTTTTATCGAATATGATCGTATCAATGCTGGTCATAGATTCAATGACAGCTGCATTTTTCAAATACAAATGATTTCTTCCGAGTCTGCGCATCATATTCCCATAAGTAAAGGTTGATGCAAGCAACAAGAAGCAAGGACAAGCAACAATCAGTGCAGCGGTAACAGAAGGCATAATCTTAGACGTATCATGAAAAGCCCAGTAAATCGCAGCAATTGAAGTAATCATTAATAACACCCAGGTAAAATGTCTGCTTAAGGGATGCACAAAAGAACGATCCTGATTTTTTTTATCTCCGGTGATATGCCGGTTCCATAATTGCGTAATGTAACTCTGTTGTACCGGCGTATGAACACTAAGATGAACAGCGGATCCCGTAATCTTTCCGCCAGCATACACAAGATCTCCTTTTTGCATACGTACGGGTTTTTGTTCGCCGCTTACAAAACTGTAATCTACCCATGCTGTTGCATCCGTTAGGATACTGTCGGCAGGAACCATCTCTTCATTTCGTACGAGAATCTCATCATTCGGCACTAACTGAGTAGCCAATACAGATTCTTCTTTCCCCGCAATGATTTGGGTTGCGCCCATCGGAAAGAACGATTTATAATCTCTGTCAAAAGAAAAAGCATCATAGGTTTTATGCTGAAACCATCTGCCGGTTAGCATAAAAAAAACTGTACCACTCATGCTGTCAAAATACCCCGGACCCGATTGTGTAAAGACCTCATAAACACTTCGGGTAAAAGTTACCAGAATAGCCAGTGCGATAGGTGCATCAATATGCAATCTTCTTTGCGATAAACTCCGGATGGCATTGCTGAAAAATGGCCGGGCACTGAAAAAGAAAACAGGTAAGGCGAGTAATAAATTAACAACAGGGAAAACAGCTTTAAGTAAAGGCTCAGATATTTTACCGTCAGAAAAATATTCCGGAAAACTCAGCATCATAATATTGCTGAAACAAAAACCCGCCACTCCAATCTGTAACCATTCTTTTCTTCTTGTTTTTTTTTGCTCTTTCCCATCGGCATCTGCCATACTGATATAGGGTTCATACCCAATATACGCCAGCAATTCAGTGAGCTTTCGTAAGCTGATATCATGATGGCGAAACAAAATGGATATTTCCTTGCGCTGAAAATGGGTGCTCGATTCAAGGATCGCCGGATTGATGCGATGTAAATTTTCCAGTAACCACACACAACTGGCACAATGTATGGCAGGTAGATATAAAACCACACGGGATAATTCATCACTTGCAAAATGAATCAGCCGGTTTTGTATTTCAGGATTATCGAGATAAGCAAACTTATCATGTGCAAAGCGACCTTTAACAGTGATACCCGGCTTCTGCGATAGCTCATAGTAATTACAAAGGCCGGTCTCCTGCAACAGCTGATACACCATTTTACAACCCTCACAACAAAAAGATTTTTCTTGCACCTGAATAGAATCATCACATACGGTGCCGCAATGATAACAGGCAATAGAAATGTCAGCAATCTTCTTGTCTTTTAAGAGCATGTCAGTACGGATTATTCAGGAGTTGGCGAAACACTTGTTTGATTTGTAAGTATTGCTGTTCAAAATTCAGAATTTCATCACGTAAACGCTCCTGCTTAATACGAAGGTCCATTTTATGGATATCCTGCTGGTGATTTTGTAAGGAATGAATAATGGAGCCTTCCTGGTCCTTAAGTTTTACCTGTAAGGCAATAACTACAGCCAGTTGCAGATTAAGCTGATGATATAAATCTGAAGAGGCATGCTCTGTAACTATACCTTGCACCCGCTTATCTGATAATGTATCCCTCATATAAGTGAGTTGATTTTGCTGAAAGGCAAGTGTAGATTGCCATCGGGCATTATCATCCGATTTCGCATCATTTCCGATGGAACTGAAACTAGTGACAAGTACAGATTCTAATGGTTTTGCCATCTAACAAAATTGGCTTCGGGCAGACAATTACCTAATGAGCCTACACAATCAAAAACATGATTAAAATCATAGAATACTTAGCTACAACAGTGTCAATAAGTAAAAATCAGTATATCCTGATCACTTAAAATGTATAAATACCCTCTGGCAAGAATAATTTTTTTATAGTGCCATTCCGAAGATAGCGGCAACTTCCATTTGCGCTCCTGCAGGGTACCAAACGGATAAAGCAGCAATTGATTTTTGTCCACGCCAGCAAAAGTTTTACCAATGACTGTTACATCCGTAAGATTCAGGTAGCTGATTTTAGATTTGAAAGCACCGTATATATCAAATACATATACCCCTTTTTTAGGGTCGTATAAATACACATACCCTTCCTGATCAATGATCTTTTCAGGAGAAGGCACTTCATCAAAGATGGTACGCAGGTCGACGGTTTCCATCAGCAGGCTTCCATCTTCTGCTATTTTTTTGAGTTTATTATGCTGCTCATCATAAAGCCAGATATTATTATCATAACTCTGCGCAATGGCTCTCACCTGAAATATCTGCTGCTTGCGTAAATCAATCGTATTGACAATATTCATAAACCGATCCAGCACAAGAATCGTAGAAAAATTACGGTAATAAAGTAATGTTTTCAGTGGATTGGTTACATCCATAGAATATAATTTTCCATATCGACGAACCTCATTGAAGGCACCCACTGAATCCCCGCGGCTATTGACCTTTTTTAATTGGTTTTCTTTGGAAAGCAAATAATAATTCCCCAGATTATCTACCTGAAAATCGATCCAGTTTCCTTTGCGTGTTTCTGCCAAACGAAAGACGACACTATCCTGTGCGGATGCATAATGAAAACACATCATCACACAAATGATCCACAAAGAACAATATTGTAAAATATTACGAAGCATGATATTTCAAAATACAGGAATGGCCATCAAATTCTGCATAACTAAAATAACGAATCCAGTCACCCAGATTAATATAACGGGAGGGGTTATTTGTATTAAGATTAGGTAATGGATGATCGATTGGTAAATGACGATGGCCGAAAATGAAATAATCATAAAAGGTATCCTGCAGCACTGATTTGCAGTATTGGAAAAGCCACTCATTATCTTCACCTAAAAATGTATCCTCCGTAATTCCAGTCGATGCGCGGCTGGTATGACTGAAATATTGAGCTATTCCCATGCCTACAGCCGGAGGTAATATACCAAACAACCACTGACAAACCGGATTTCGAAAAACTTTTTTCAGCATTTTATAGCCATGATCACCGGGCCCCAGTCCATCCCCATGGCCGATTAAAAATTTTTTATCATTGAAGGTGTAGGATTGCGGCTCATAAAAAACAGGAATATTCAATTCTTCCTGAAAATAATTTTTCATCCACATATCATGATTACCAACAAAAAAATGGATAGGAATGCCGGCATCTGTCAACTCGGCCATCTTGCCAAGAATGCGTACAAATCCTTTAGGCACTACCTTTCTGTATTCGTACCAGAAATCGAAAAGATCTCCTACTATAAAGATCATGGCTGCATCCTGCTGGATGGAATCCAAAAAAGAAACGATCTTTTTTTCACGTAAACGACTCTCCATTGCATTCGGAACACCCAAATGAAAATCAGATAAAAAGTAAATTTTTTTGGAATCAGGAATATGCATGCCGTTAATAAAAACTTTTTAAAAAATTAGCCGTGTTTACGGCGCATATATTCAAACACATCGCCGCTTTCTACAATGATATTACTGTTTATATCGCCGGTGTACCAATAGATCCAAGCCGGATATTGATTACCGTTACAATAAACCGTATCGATCATTCGATCATAAGGTGCACATTGCCCTTCTTCCGGATTCATACCCTCATAATCATCCAGCTGGGCAATAGACCAGTCAAAATCTTCTGGACTTTTTGCTTGATATAATTCACCTATGATCCTGTAATCAGGATGCGGAACTCCCACAGGGTAATCGCCCAGATCGTACAATACACCGTGCACATATCCGCTTCCAACAAATTCAAAATGGTTTTTGATATACTCAAAAAATGGGTTCTCAAAACCTTGTCTAAGGGAGGCATAAACAAATAAATGTGTAACGGGTGTGTCCATGGCTTAAAGATACAAGATTTGTGTTTTGAATTTTTTACCCCTACTTTTTGGTTTTGCCTTTTGCCTTGATCCCAACAACCGACAACTTCATCATCCCTCATCCACCAGTATCACATACACCTGGCCGGGGCCATGCACACCCACTACCAATGTTTTTTCGATATCGGCCGTACGACTGGGTCCGGTAGCAAAGCTAATGGAGGAGGGAAGTTGAGATCCGTATTTTTCTTTCAGATATTGAAAGGCATCTTTAAGATCGTGCACAAGTTGTTTGGTCGATGCGATACAAATATGTACCGGAGCATATACCGATGCCGTGCGGCCTTCACTCTGTGCAGCAGAAAGAACAATTGTACCGGTGCGACTCACCAAAACTTCGCAACCCGTAATTGAAGCATCGCAATGTGCCAATTCTTCGTAAAAATTAAAGTTGGGAAAACTTTGGTGAATGATATCTTTCAGGTGCGACTCTTTGCAAAACAGTTTATTCCACTGATTGACAGCCGAAATTTCCATAAGCTTTTGCGCTGCGGATGATTCATTATCACAAAAAACAAACTTCCCTTCCAGTTTCGTAAAGGCTTCTGCAAACTGTACAGCGAGGTCATCGTAAGGAGACGGAAAAACACTCGCATTTCCTTCTGTTCCTATAAAAGGAATCTGTACAGGATGCGATAATGCTGCCCTGATCTTTTTTAAAATAATCTCTTTGGAAGGAGAAATATTCATGCAACGGGATTGCCTGTATGATCTTCCGAAGTTGTAGTAGTCCCCTCCATATTTTCAGAAGCAATGTCTGATGAAGTTGAAGTAGGTTCTACATCTTCTTCCAGAATTTTCTTGTGTTCGTACGGACGTTTACCGATCAAGGCTTCCACATCGCTCTGGAACAACACTTCTTTTTCCAGCAACTTCTTCGCGAGCTTTTCTACTTCTTCTCTTTTTTCTGTAAGCAGGTTTTTAGTACGCACATAAGCAATATCGATCAATTTTCTTACCTCCTCATCAATCAGCTTGGCCGTTTCATCACTGTAAGGTTTGGTGAAAGTATTATCCTGGTTCGGATCGTAATAACTTACCTTACCCACTTTATCATTCATACCATAAATACTTACCATAGAATAGGCGATCTTAGTGATTTGCTGCAGATCATTCTGCGCACCGGTAGAAATTTTGTCAAAGAAAATATCCTCACTTGCTCTTCCGCCTAATGTCATACAGATCTGATCCATCAGCTGATCGGTATTGTAGAGGTACTGTTCTTTAGGTGTGTATTGCGCATAACCCAATGCCGCAGTTCCTCTGGGAACGATAGTAACCTTCAATAACGGATAGGCATGCTCCAAAAACCATCCGCATACCGCATGACCGGCTTCATGGTAAGCAATGATCTGTTTTTCTTCCGGACTGATCAATTTATTTTTCTTTTCCAAACCACCAATCACACGATCAATGGCATCCTGGAAATCACTCATATCTACCGCCGCTTTTCCTTTACGAGCCGCGATCAACGCCGCCTCATTACAAACATTGGCAATATCAGCACCCGCAAATCCCGGTGTTTGTTCAGCCAGCTTGTGCAGATCGAGTGTTTCAGAAATTTTAATGGGCTTAAGATGTACTTTGAATATCTGCTCACGACCTTTCACATCCGGACGGTCAATCGAAATCTGTCTGTCGAAACGACCCGGACGCAATAAGGCTGAGTCTAATACATCCGGACGGTTGGTGGCCGCAAGGATAATGATACCTGTATCACCACCGAAGCCATCCATTTCCACTAACAACTGATTCAATGTGTTTTCTCTTTCGTCATTGCTTACAATGGCATTTCTTCCTCTTGCACGACCAATCGCATCAATCTCATCAATAAATATAATACAGGGTGCTTTCTCTCTCGCCTGTTTGAAAAGATCGCGAACGCGACTTGCACCTACCCCTACAAACAATTCCACGAAATCGGAACCGCTAATGCTGAAGAAAGGAACCTGTGCTTCACCGGCCATGGCTTTAGCCAAAAGGGTTTTCCCAGTGCCGGGAGGGCCTACCAACAATGCGCCTTTCGGGATCTTACCTCCAAGGGCTGTATATTTTTTAGGGTTCTTCAGGAAATCTACGATCTCCATTACTTCTACCTTCGCCTCATCCAAGCCGGCCACATCCTGGAAAGTCACATTTACTTTAGTTCCTTTTTCAAAAAGCTGAGCTCTGGATTTTCCAATATTGAAAATGCCACCACCACCGGGGCCACCCGGTCCACCACCCGGATTCATTTTGCGCATGAGCAACACCCATAAACCTACCAGTACCAATACAGGTAAAAGCAGACTGATGATAGGAGTAAGCCAACTTTCTTCCGTCTCATAACTTGCTGACGGTTTACCCGTTGCCTCAGGATGATCTTCCATTATTTTTTGTACTCGCTCCTCAAAAGACTTGTGATCATTTACATTAAATTGGAAATGCGGCCCCTTGGTTCTGTCTACCCGCAACCTTGAATCAGTTACCATTCTGGCGATAGCTGAATCATCAAACGCCCTGGGTTTAAGGGTAACTCTTACGAGATCCTTGTTTTTTATAATGGTATATTTCTCTACATACCCTTTCATCAGCATGCTATCCTCGAATAAACGCTGACTAGTTGGCAATGCATCGGGGGTAAAGCCTTTAAACATTTGTAAGCCGATCAATACGGCAGCGATCAATATATATACCCAATAAATATTGAACTTGAATACTTTCTTAGGATCTTTTCTGTCTCCTCCTTTGTCTGCATTACTGCTTTGATTCGAACTCATCGTTTTGTATTTAGAATGCCAAATGTACTTTTAATAACAACCTGAACTTCGGCAGGGTTTGAATAATTTATAAATTTAATGATGCTCTAAGACCTCTGCATCGCTCCACATCTCTTCCAGCCTGTAAAACTTGCGGGTTTCGGGATAAAAAATATGTATAACGATATTTACATAATCCACCAGCACCCACTGGGCAGATGATCTCCCTTCCGTACGATAGGGAATCTCACCACATAACTGCTTCATTTGCTGCTCAATATGATCTGCAATGGCTTTTACCTGAGTCGTACTGCCGGCTTCACAAATGATGAAAAAATCAGCGACCGCCTCCGGAATTTTACGAAGATCCATGCTGACCACATGTTCTCCCTTTTTATCCAGAATAGATTTTATGATCGTTTTAAAAACTTTACTGTTGCGATTGATCTTGGCAGGCGCCTTTTTGGGTGGATTGGGACTTGACAACAAGGATAAATGATTCAAAAGCCGTTGTGTTTAATGAATAATATGATTTATTTTTTTCAACAGGTATGAAATTTCTACCTTTATAACATCTCAAAAGTAATTAAAGTTCCTCAACCGTGACTGCCACAGAACCAAAAATTCACTGGATCGAACTGGATACAATAGATAGTACCAATAACTATGCCATGGAATTGATCCGTGACAAGAAGGCAATGAATGGAATGGCAGTTTTTTCGGCGCATCAAACAAAAGGGAAAGGACAAAGAGGAAAAGAGTGGAAAGATGAGGGCGGCGAAAGTTTGAGCTGTTCATTTATTATTGAACCGGAAATCTATGGGCTAAAAAATCATTTTCATTTGATTGCCCTTACCGCTTCTGCTATCAGAAAAGTTGTAGAAGCCACTATTCGTATACCCGTTCATATCAAATGGCCCAATGATATATATGTAGGCAACCAAAAGGCAGGGGGTATTTTGATTGAATCCGTTACCCGTGGGAAAGACTGGAAATATGCCGTCATTGGCTTTGGTATCAATGTGAATCAGCGACTTTTCGATGAAACACTACCCAATCCCGTATCCCTCAGACAACTTACCGGGAAAAGTTATGATATCAAAAGGCTGGCAGAAGATTGTCTGAATATCCTGATTAAAGATCTGCAACAAAGAAGCTACCCTGAGATACTGTCGCTCTACTCAAAGTATTTATACAAACTGAATCAAACAGTAACGCTTCACACCCCATCCGGCATAATCACCGATATCCTTAAAGGAATAACGGAGGATGGCTTGCTGATGATCGGAGAAAAAACGCTGCAAATATTCGCGCCCGGTGATGTACAATGGATTTTACATCCCGCTTCTTTCAGTGCATCTTGAGAAATATAAACTGACACCTTTCATGAGACGCTTCCGGTAAGAAGTTAACTCAAAAGTCAAAGGTCAAAACCATATAAACTTTTGGGTTTTGCCTTTTGACCTTTGACTTTTTCAAGAGATGTTTCGCTGACGCTCAACATAACGTTCTTTGTGTTTTTTGTTCCTTTGTGACCTTTGCAAAAACTTTAATATTTCTTTTTCATTTCAATCTCATTAACGATTGTTCGCATGATTACCTTTGCGGCAAATCATACACTATGACAAAAATTGCCGTTGCTAAAGGAGATGGGATAGGCCCTGAGATCATGGATGCAGTACTGAATATTTTTAAAGCCGCCGATGTCCCACTTAGCTATGAATATGTAGATATGGGGAAATGGGTTTTTGATAAAGGCTTTTCCAATGGCATGACGCCTGAGGCACAGA